>NZ_JBBMXH010000014.1:0-66805 GCF_037996725.1 Xenorhabdus entomophaga | reverse complement strand
TTTTCATGGGTGAAAAAGTTACCTGACTGGCAGGATCAAGCAACAGGGAAATGCGGATCAAGCGATAAACATCACATTTTTGTGTCAATGGGGGACTGGTGAAGGGTTACGCGCAAAGAGGCACTGCGCTTGGTTTTATTATGCGGCCACAAAATTTAACTCATCAATTGGTTTCACCATCAAATAGATTACATATTCACTCTATTTACTATCACTAACAAAATTTAGGATTTATCCCAATATTTTTTATAAAAAATAAGCTACTAATTGATAATCAACCCTCTTTACAATAAAAATCAACATATTGATAAGGTCAATATTGTAAATGTTTGTCAGAAATATTTTTTATTTGTATAGCGCTAATTAAAAATTTTGTGTCACTAGTCACAGTGCACTTGTAACTTTTTAAGTTCGTTGTAGACTTTACACAGTTTAGGTTTGTGCTTACTACTCTTATATTTCAGGAAACATCTTCTGACAGGAGCACAGTTACCTAATCGAACATTTTAACCAATGGCTAATAATAAGGCTTTTAAGGCCAATTGCCTATTTGGATGATAACGAGGCGTAAAATGAAAAAGACAGCTATCGCAGTAGCAGTGGCAGTGGCAGCTTTCGCAACTGCTGCTCAAGCAGCTCCAAAGGATAATACCTGGTATACCGGTGCTAAGCTGGGTTGGTCTCAATACCATGATGTAAATTTCTACGGTAATGGCTATGATAATCGAATTGGCAACGGCCCAACTCGCAAAAGCCAACTAGGCACAGGTGCCTATGTCGGTTATCAGGCAAATCCATATCTGGGCTTTGAACTGGGTTATGATTGGTTAGGTCGCATGACTTATAAAGGCAGCGTTGATAACGGTGCTTTCCGTGCTCAAGGTGTTCAACTGACAACAAAATTGAGCTACCCAGTGATGGACAATCTTGATGTCTATACACGCCTGGGTGGTATGGTGTGGCGTGCAGACTCTTCTGCAACTTATGACGCCAATGCTGCATCTCCTAAACAAGTAAATAAGAAAGACCATGACACGGGTGTTTCTCCTTTGGCTGCGATTGGTGTTGAATACGCATTGACCAAAAATCTGGCAACCCGTCTGGATTACCAATGGGTTAATAACATCGGTGATGCAACTACCGTTGGTGCACGTCCAGATAACGGCCTGCTGAGCGTTGGCATTTCTTACCGCTTCGGTCAAGATGAAGCTGTCGCTCCGGTTGTTGCTCCAGCAGCTCCGGCTCCAGTCGTCCCAGCACCAATTGTTGAAAACAAGAGCTTTACTCTGCGCTCTGACGTTCTGTTCAACTTCAACAAATCAACGCTGAAAGAAGAAGGTAAACAAGAGCTGGATAACCTCTACAACCAACTGGCTCAAATCGACCCAAATCAGGGGAACGTTGTAGTAATTGGTTATACTGATCGCATCGGTAGCCAGAATTACAACCTGCCATTGTCTCAAAAACGCGCTCAATCTGTTGTAGATTATCTGGTTGCTAAAGGCATCCCAGCAAACAGCATTCAGGCAGAAGGCCGCGGTAAAGAAAGCCCTGTCACTGGCTCTACCTGTGACAACATCAAAGTTCGCGCTAAACTTATCGACTGTCTGGCGCCAGATCGCCGTGTAATTATCAATATTCAGGGCACTAAAGAAGTTGTTACTCAACCAAAAGTAGCACAGTAATCTTGTTCTGATAGATTGATCAACAAAACCCCATTTCAGATGGGGTTTTGTTTTTTCTGCCCATCTTTTCTTTTCTATACGTAGATTGAGTTTGTGAGTAAGTTGAGACTATTTTCTCAATATAGCTTCTAAATCCTGCTTCAAATTCGACATCTGGTGCGCATACTTTTCTCTATATTCAGCGTCTTCCAGCAACTGTATTATCATTTCCGATAAAGTATTACCCCGACGTCGAGAGAGAGCAGAAAGTCGCTGCCAAACATGGAAATCCAGATCGATGGATTTTTTACGTGAGTGTTGGTGTTCTGCATTAAAATGACGTTTACGCCGTGCCCGAATTGTTTGTTTCATCCGGTTAGATAAATCCGAATTCATGTGCAGCGAGATCCATTCCAACACCTTAATTGGTTCACGTTCCAGCTTCATCAATTCATTGACCGCATCCTGCGCTGCACTTTTTTCAATATATTTAGTAACCTGTTCACCTTCACGGTGTTTTTTTGCCAAATATGCCCATTTCCAGCCACATTCCAGATTTTCCAATTGTTGATATTTCATTTCATCTCTCAGTGACAGCGTAACTTAAATTAAGCATAGCAATTATTTCTTTGAATTGCTCATAGCAACACAAAATATTGGCTTATTTTACAAGCAATAAATGTGTTAGCTCAAATGTCGTTTCTTTTAAGATTCTGGCATGTTGGTTCATTGTCTAATCTTGTATAATAAATGTTTCCTTTTTCACTATATGTAGCTACCACTTTGACGAATATAAAACTAGACTGGCAAGCATTACAGCCAAACAATACGCCTTATCAAGCACTCTTTAATTCTGTCGCTGAACTGTCCCCCATCACAATGGATGAGGTTCAGCCCAGACTGCACAGTGGGTTAACTCTTTTTTGTCAGGCTAATCTGCGCCAACCTTTTATGCTGCTAAAGGCGGAAGAGAGTGATGCTTATCTGTCTCTTTTATCTCATACGATTTCCTCTTTACTACCGAAAGATCGTCCAAGTATCGGTGGCTATTATCAAATAGAACACCAAACCCTTACTTGGCATGCATCCGGGGAAGGTATGTTTGCTCCGACTGAGCGAGTTACTTATCGTGAGTGGATTGAACCAGAGCAATTATTTGGCAATATCTATACACATCAAGGTGTAATTCAATTGCAGCCCGGGCTTATCCATCAAGTAAATGGTGGTATTCTGATTTTGCCTCTTCGGACTCTGCTTTCTCAACCATTAATGTGGGTTCGTCTCAAACAGATGATTACCCAACGCCGATTTGACTGGCTGTCACAAGATGAAAACCGCTCCCTTCCCTTTCCTGTACCATCAATGGAATTGAATCTGCGTCTGGTTTTAGTGGGAGACAGATTAAGTCTTGAAGAACTACAATCCATTGAACCCGAACTGGCAAACAGTGCACTGTATGGTGAATTTGAGCCGGATATCCTCTTTCACGAAGAAGATGATCTGGCTGTGTGGTGCCGTCATGTTAATGGCGTCATTCAACAACAGGAGCTGCCTCCACTGAGTGCAGATGCCTGGCCTGAACTGATCAAACAAGCGACCCGCCATACAGAAGATCAACTCTGTCTGCCTCTGGATATTCAGTGGTTGCAACAAAAATTGGAATCAGCAGCCAACTACCAGCAAGAAAACCAGATCACCGGGCATTCTCTGCAACAGGCAGAAGAGAATCGTGCCTGGCGTCATGGCTATTTATCCGAACGTTGTATGGATGAAATGTTGAAAGGCCAAGTCTTGATTCGCACACAGGGTTCAGTTATCGGTCAAATTAACGGCCTTTCAGTAATCGAATATCCGGGGCATCCTGATCCAATAGGAGAACCTTCCCGTATCAGTTGCGTTGCTCATTTAGGGGATGGTGAATTTATTGATGTGGAACGTAAAGTAGAATTAGGCGGCAATATTCATGCAAAAGGCATGATGATTATGCAGGCTTACTTAATTTCTGAATTGAAGTTGGATCAACCACAACCATTCTCTGCTTCCATTGTATTCGAGCAATCCTACGGCGAAGTAGATGGTGACAGCGCATCACTGGCTGAATTATGTGCCCTGATCAGTGCGTTATCACAACAGCCTATCGATCAGCAAATTGCGGTTACAGGTGCGGTAGACCAATTTGGTTACGTACAACCAATTGGTGGAGTCAATGAGAAAATTGAAGGATTTTTCCGCATATGCCACTACCGTGAACTCAACGGCTCTCAAGGCGTTATTATTCCAACAACCAATGTGCAACACTTGTGCCTAAGTCAGGATGTCGTTGATGCGGTAAAAAATGGGCAGTTTCATATCTGGGCTGTCGAGCATGTCTCTGAGGCCGCATCACTACTAACGGGTATTCCTTATTACGATCCACAAAAAGAACATTTGTTAGCTATGATATATGAACGTATTGCACAGGCTAATAATCAAGAGCGACCTCGGTTACCTTGGTTTCTACGTTGGTTAGGTTAGTTCTGCCATTATCTGATCGGAGTTGTTCGGCGTACAAGTGTACGCTATTCTCTAGCCCTACATGATTAGTAAGGCTATCTGAGAATATGTTTAAACAACAAGAATCCTACACAAAAGAAGAACTTCAAGCCTCTGGACAAGGTAAATTGTTTGGTGAGAATGGGCCGCCACTGCCTTCTGGCAATATGTTGATGATGGATCGCATCATTAAAATGACAGAAAATGGCGGTACTTACGATAAAGGGTATGTCGAGGCTGAGTTCGATATCAACCCTGAGCTATGGTTTTTCGACTGCCATTTTGTCAATGATCCCGTGATGCCGGGCTGCCTTGGCCTTGATGCAATGTGGCAGCTTGTTGGCTTTTTCCTGGGCTGGGTCGGTGGAGAAGGTAAAGGCCGCGCGCTTGGTGTGGGTGAAGTGAAATTCACAGGGCAGATATTACCGACAGCAAAAAAAGTAACTTATCGCATTAATTTCAAGCGAGTCATTAACCGCAAGTTAATTATGGGACTGGCTGATGGTGAAGTCTTGGTAGATGGTAAACTGATTTATACTGCGACTGATTTGAAAGTAGGTTTGTTCAAAGATACCAGCGCCTTTTAATGATCCCGCTTTGGTGACTGACCTTTTTCTCCGATGCTGAACACCTCCGCCATTGCGGAGGTGAATTTTTCATTTAATATCAATAGATTTATTTGCTATTAAACGTGATCTTCCTTCGCCTGACGCCATCCCCCCAACCAATACGAACGAGCATCCAATGAATGATAAGGACAATTCTCCCGCGGTCGTCCCAAAATGCCAGCTTGATAGCCTCTGGAAAGCGCTCTTGCTAAACGGTCTCTTTTTTGTCTTTTCATGCCTTATTTCCTCATTTGTTACCATGAAGATGAAACGTCGATCGTTTTTTATTCAATTGGTGCTAGTGATACCTTTATATAAAATGAATAGCAAGCAAAGATATTCATAGAATTGTCATAATAAAACATTTGCACTACTCAGTTAGCGTTGAGAAGCTATCTGCTTGGCAATGGATTTAGTCAACTGGTTGTAACCTTTTGCTAATGTAAGCACTAATTCAGAATAACCATCTTTTTCCTGTTTCAATTCGAGACTGAACGGTCGTTTAGTTACATTATCCGGGTTAGACAATATCCAGTATCCTTCAATCAATACCCGCCCATCATATCGCCCATGAAAAGCAGTTATTGTGATATCTAACGCATCTGCATCTTTTTCCAGCTCTTGTCCAGAAACCAAACGATGTGGGAATGCCGCACTCAGTTCAGAAAGCAGAATTTGCTTTAACTGCTGCTGTAATGGGCTGGCCCACAAATGGTTTGATGCGTTGATATAGCTGACCTCTCCGGTTTGATACGCAATTCCGGGTGCAGCAAGGTAGTCAGAAAGATTAACGTCTTTTATCCATAGTTGCCGTTCATGCTTAGCTCCCAGCTTATTCTCCTGTGATGCTAAGTTTCCCGAAGAGGCTGACTTTTCCGATGATGAATCAGCTAAAACCGGCAATTGGTAATACGTTTTTTGTGGCTGACTGCCGCTGCATCCTGAAATAAACAGACTTCCAACAACAAAAACACTGACAGAGATAAAAAATGCCAATTTTGGAATCAATTTTTTCATTACTTAGGTGCCTTTTTAGGTTCAGGATCTTTTATCGCTTCCGCTTCAAATACCAACGCATTGCTCTTATTATTCAGTGTCTTCAAGACAGGCTGTAATTCACGCATTACTTGATCCAGCCGCTGCATATTGTCAACCAACTTGTTATAAGCCGGAGAACCGGGCTGAATGCCCTGCATACTACGATTTAACTCATGCAACGTATTTTGGATATCTTTAGGAAGCCCCTGAGCTTCTTGACTCGCAAGAATGCGATTTAATTCATCCATTGTCTTTTGCGCAGTTTTAATAGTTTTCTGGCTTTCTTCGAATGTTCGCGTTGCCTGAATAAATACCGGTTCAATCGGCATGTTATTGATCTTATCCAGCGCCGTAATAACTTTTTGTTGAATTTGTGCCAGACCACCACTTACTGTAGGCAGAATGTCATAACCAGCAACTTTATGTGGATTTTCCCAGACTTTTTCATCAGGATAAAAATTCAGGTCAATAAACAGCGCCCCTGTCAATAAGTTGCCCGATTTCAAGGAAGCTCTCAAACCTCGTTCAATAATTTCTTTCAGTTCCTTGTCTGTATCGAACCCATCTCCCAGCTCTTTTTTGAAACGCCCCGGCTCTATGTGAATCAATATAGGAATTCGAAAATCACTATCAACACGCTGTTTGATACTCTCGGTATAAAAAGGAACTTTTACTACTGTTCCCACTCGGATACCACGAAACTCAACAGGCGCTCCCGACTGTAAACCACGCACTGAGTCAGAGAAAAATAATAAAAAGCCTTTATGTTCTGTATAAAGTGAGTTTTGGATATTTTTCTCATTGTCATAAAGTTTAAAGACTTCCTTTTCTTTGACAGGATTGCCCAATCCCCACCCCTCCGGCACATCAAAACTGACACCACCGCCAAACAGCGTTGATAATGAGGCAACGTCAACCCGTATACCTTGTGACGACATATCAAATGCTACGCCGCTGTCTTTCCAAAACCTGACATTGGTTGTCAATAAACCGTCATAAGGTGCATTAACAAAAATTTGGTAGCGAACTAACCGAGATATTGGATCAAAAGTACCAGCTTCAACTGAGCCTACACGATATCCCCTAAATAACACCGGATCACCGGGAGAGAGCCGCCCTGCTTTTTCACTTGTCAGTATAATACGAATCCCTTTTGCATCAGGGGAAGCAAGTGGCGGTGAATCAAGCAGTGAGAATTTTTTTTCCTCACCGCTTTGTGTGCCAGGTTGTAATTCAATAAATACACCTGACAGCAAAGTACTCAGGCCAGAAACACCTTCACGCCCAATCTGAGGTTTTACAACCCAAAATGCAGTATCTTTGTGTAAAAGCCGCTCCATACCATCATTCAAGCGAGCTTTAATGATCACCTGCCCCAAATTATCGCTTAATGAAACTTTTTCGACGACACCAACGTCCACACTGCGGCTTTTAATTTTCGTTTTTCCCGCCTCAATGCCTTCTGCGTTAGATGTAATCAATATCACTTCAGGCCCTTGATGGCTGAAATGGTAAAACAGTATCCAGGCGCCGATAAGCACAGTGATAATTGGTACTATCCATACAGGTGACCAACTCTTGAGTTTGCTGATTCTGGCCTGAGCCTGATCTTCTTCTTTATCCGTCACCTTACGACTCCTCATTGTCATGTAAAGCAAATTTACTATTGGCTTTATCCCAAGTTAAACGTGGATCGAATGTCATTGACGCAAACATCGTCAGGATAACAACCAGAGCAAACAGCACTGCCCCTGTAGCAGGATAGATACTCATTAACTGCCCCATGCGAACCAGCGCCGATAATACGGCAATAACGAACACATCAATCATGGACCAACGACCAACAAATTCCACCATTTCATAAATAAAGTGCATTGTTTCAGAATCATGGCTACTTTGGCTTTTTGCATCCCAGCATAGCCAACTAATGGCCAGCATTTTCAATAAAGGCACCATGATGCTGGCAATAAAAATGACTAGCGCAACAGGATAAGAACCCGAACTCCAAAGTAAAATAATCCCTTCCAGAATGTTGGAGTTGATGTGGCTTCCCAATGCCTGAGTCACCATAATTGGCAGAACATTCGCCGGAATATAAAGTATGACTGATGTAATCAGTAACGCCATTGTGTACTGAAGGCTATGGTGGCGACGGGCATGCCCTTTTGTGTGGCAACGCGGGCATTCGGATTGCTGGGCAGGTAAAATGGCGGTACAACATTGACACAGTCTGATCCCTTGCACCAGACCAGGTTTCCCAGCCTGTAAAGGTTGGCAAATTGCAGGAGCTGGTTCTATTTCATTCCAAAACCAATGCCTGTCAAGGCATTGAAAAGCCCTGACCTGAAACAGGCAAAAAAGGCAATAGGGCAGGAAACTCAAACCGATATTAACTTCACCATATGCCATGAGCTTAACAAAGCTCACCAGCACTCCCGCAAGGAAAATTTCTGCCATGCACCATGTTTTCATCTTAAACAGGATACGTGCCAGTTCTATTTTTAAACGTCGCGCCATCTTAACGTGTTGGCATAAGAGAATAATGGCAACCATGCAGAATGCCGGCACAAGCTGAACAAAGATCAGGAAAAACACGGCCATGCTTGAATAGTCTTCACTATACATTACCTTGGGGATCTGAGTCAGTGTGATTTCACTGACAATCCCCGCGACACTCATGCTGACAAAAGGAAACAGGCATGCAAGAAAGAGCATCATCAATGCACTTATTGCATAACCTGTTGGCTGATTGCGTGGCTCTTTCCACTTTGCTGTCAGCAAAGTACTACATCGAGGGCAAACCGCTTTTCTTCCTTGTTCCAAATCAGGCACAGCCACCAGCATGTCACACTGGGGACAAAGAACCAGCTTGTCATGCTGATGGTTATTGGAACACAAAGCATTTCTCCTTTAGCAAAGCCTACATGGTTTTTTTATGCAGCAGCTATCATCCATTTTGCATCATTTCTAATTCCTGCCAACGATCAAAAGCTTTTTCCAATTCTTGTTCTTTATTTGCCAATTCATTCAGAACATTTTGTGTAATTTCGTGTGATTGGTTGAAGAACTCAGTGTCACTGACCTGAGATTGCAATTTCTCTATTTCTTCTTCTAACTTTTCCAATAATGATGGTAGTTGTTCTAATTCACGCCGTAAATGGTAGCTTAACTTATTGTTGGCCTTTTTCGGGGTATCTTTCGGTTTTACAACCTTAGTTTCAACACTGACCTTTTTCTCTGCGATCTGGCGCAAGGAAATACGCTGCTCTCGTTGTTGTTGAGCATCGTAATAACCTCCCACATAATTGCTGATTTCACCGTCACCTTCAAAAATCCAGCATTCAGTGACTGAATTATCAACAAATTGACGATCATGGCTTACCAGAATCACAGTTCCGGTATAACCATCAACCATTTCTTCGAGTAGTTCCAATGTTTCAACATCAAGGTCATTGGTTGGTTCATCAAGAATAAGTAAGTTGCTTGGTTTCAGGAATAGACGCGCCAACAACAGACGGTTGCGTTCACCGCCGGAAAGTGCCCGTACAGGTGTCATGGCTCGTTTGGGATGGAAAAGGAAATCCTGTAAATAACCCAGTACATGGCGGGAGCGCCCGTTAACCATCACTTCCTGTTTTCCTTCAGCGAGGTTATCCATAACGGTTTTATCAGGGTCCAACGCTGTACGATGCTGATCAAAATAAGCGACTTCAAGTTTTGTACCGCAATGAATGCGCCCACTGTCTGCTGACAAATTGCCTAACATCATTTTCAATAGCGTGGTTTTACCACAGCCGTTTGGCCCCACTAACGCAATCTTGTCGCCACGTTGAACCTGAGCCGAGAAATTTTTAACTAATGTTTTATCACCAATCTGGTAATTTACATTTTCCATTTCAAACACGATCTTACCGGAACGTGTTGCTTCCTCGACCTGCATTTTCGCCGCGCCCATAACATTGCGGCGTTCAGAATGCTCTACACGCAACGCTTTCAATGCTCTTACGCGGCCTTCATTACGGGTACGTCGTGCTTTAATACCCTGGCGGATCCAAACTTCTTCCTGCGCCAGTTTTTTGTCAAATTCGGCATTTTGCAATTCTTCAACCCGCAATGCCTCTTCTTTGCCTTCAAGATACTTATCGTAATTTCCTGGCCATGATGTCAATTTTCCACGATCCAGATCGATAATGCGTGTCGCCATATTGCGAATGAATGACCGATCATGGGAAATGAAAACAAGACTTCCGTTGAAATCTTTCAGGAAATTCTCCAACCATTCGATCGTGTCAATATCAAGGTGGTTGGTCGGTTCATCCAGAAATAACACTCTTGGCGCACAAACCAGCGCCCTGCCCAATGCCGCCTTGCGCAGCCAACCACCGGACAGTGAAGATAATTTCGCGTCTGCGGGTAAGGACAATTGTTTCAATACATCGCTAATCCGGCTATCCAGTGACCAAAGACCCTGAATGTCCAGCACTTCCTGTAATTCTGCAAGGCGATTGAGGTTCTTTTCACTCGGATCGGTTTCCACCAAGCGCGAAGTATGGTGGAACGCTTTAATATATTCGGCCTGCTCTTTTACCCCTTCGGCAACAAAATCAAATACCGTGCCTTCTACATCGCGGGGAGGATCTTGCTGTAAGCGAGCGACAATCAAATCCTGCTCATAAATAACCAACCCGTCATCCAAAGGTTGCTCTTTTGCCAGCACGCGTAACAGTGTCGATTTTCCCGCGCCATTACGCCCGACCAGACACACCCTTTCATTTTCTTCTATATGCAGTTCAGCATTATCCAACAACGGTGCATCACTAAAAGACAACCAGGCACCGGATAAACTAATCAATGACATAATATTATTTTTCCTCGCCAGCGTGGCGTAGCAACCAGCAATTATGAATCTGACGGTTACGGGCAAAATCCTGAGATAACGTTTTTTCTGTTATTTCTTCTGCAACCAACCCTAATTTTTCCAATTCAGCAAAATCCATTTTGAAGCCCCGTTTATTATTGGAAAACATCAAAGTCCCACCCCGACGTAACAGGCGTTTTAATTGCTGCATTAATGTAATGTGATCACGCTGAACATCAAAAGTGTCTTCCATTCGTTTAGAGTTGGAGAATGTTGGAGGGTCAATAAAGATCAAATCGAATTGTTCACGCGTTTGTGCCAACCATCCCAAACAATCAGCCTGAATTAAACGATGCTGACGTCCGGCTAAGCCATTTGCCTGTAAATTTTTCTCTGCCCATTCAAGATAAGTACGGGACATATCTACGGTGGTTGTCGAACGAGCTCCGCCCAATCCTGCGTGAACCGTCGCCGAACCGGTATAAGCAAATAAATTGAGGAAATCTTTATCTTGGCTCATTTCCCCTAATTTTCGGCGGGCAATGCGGTGATCAAGGAATAAGCCCGTATCCAGATAATCGGTCAAATTAACCCAGAATTTCGCCCCATATTCATTAACCAAAAAGAATTCTTTCTTTTCGGCCATCTTTTCATATTGGCTACTGCCTTTCTGACGTTGACGAGTTTTCAGGATCAGTTGGCTGGATGACAAACCAAGTACATTCATTGTTGCACTGATAACATCAAATAAACGTTGGCGTGCTTTATTCGCATCCACAGATTTCGGGGGCGCATACTCCTGAACAATAACTTTATCCGCATAGCGATCAACTGCAACATTGTATTCCGGTAAATCTGCATCATATAACCGATAGCAATCAATACCTTGCTGTTTGGCCCATTTACTGAGTTTTTTCTCATTTTTACGCAAACGGTTTGCGTAATCCTCAGCAATACCAACATCCAAAGACTGTGGTTTATCCGACAATTGATAATTCTTCTGGATACAATCCAGCGGGCCATTTTTCGCCTTGAACTCTCGTTCTGCACGTAATTGCAAGCAGCTCAACAGTTCTGGCGAAGCACTGAATAATGATAAGCGCCAGCCGGGGAAGCGGCTTTTCATTACGCGGCCAAACACACTATGCAGTGCAATCAACGCAGGCTCACTTTCAAGGCGTTCACCATAAGGCGGGTTGCTCAGTACCGTTCCCGTAACCCCTTCCGGCAATGGATTTTCCAGCTTGCTGGCATCCCCCTGTTGGAACTGGATCAGTTGGGATACTCCTGCCCTGCGCGCATTTGAACGAGCCATATCCATGACACGGCGATCAATATCTGTTCCGAAAAAGCGGGAAGTGGTTTCCTGTAACCCTTTACGGAAACGTACTTGTGCTTCTGTGGTCACTTCACGCCAGATAGTTTCATCGAATTTCAGCCATGAGGTGAATCCCCAATATTTGCGATGTAAACCTGGTGCACAATCTGCCGCCAGCATAGCGGCTTCTATTAACAATGTGCCTGAACCACACATTGGATCAATCATTGGCGTTCCTACATTCCAGCCAGAACGCAAAATAATTGCTGCCGCAAGATTTTCTTTCAGTGGCGCTTGCCCTGCCAGATCACGATAACCACGGATATGCAAACTGTCTCCACTGAGATCAAGTGAAACTGTCGCTTTTTCTTTATTCAAGAAGACATTGACACGGACATCAGGTTGTTGTTTTGCAACATCAGGACGCTGCTTTATTTTACGTACAAAACTGTCAACAATGGCATCTTTGACTTTCAATGCGCCATATTGTGTATTTCTGATTTCTTCATTCGTGCCGCTGAAATGCACGGAAAAAGTGCTATCGACCGAGAAAATTTCACTCCAGTCAATGGATTGGACACCAAGGTACAGATCTAAGTCACTATAAACCTTGAACTCATTAAGTGGCATCATGATACGAGATGCCAGCCTGCTCCACAGCAGGCTTTTATACATCACCCGATCATCACCCTGAAAATGAACCCCGCCTTGGGCAATCTTGCAGGATTGCGCTCCCAGCATTTCCAGTTCGTTTTTTAACAGTTCTTCCAGTCCACGTGCCGTGCTGGCAAAGAGAGCGTTCATTTTATTAATCACCACAAAAGTTCAATACAAAAAATTGTGGCACATTATAGCCAATACCGACGACATGTCATAAAGTTGCTTATTCAATTAAAAAATAAAAATGCTCTGGAGATAATGGATGATAACTTTGTCGCGCCTCTATACTTATCCCGTCAAGTCTATGCGTGGATTGCAACTTTCACATTCCCTCGTCAATGAAAGTGGCCTTACGTTTGATCGCAACTTTATGATAACCACAACAGACGGTACTTTTATTACTGGCCGCCAATATCCACAACTGTTGCTGTTTACGCCAACGATGCTCCATAACGGTCTCTATCTACAGGCGCCAAACGGAGAAAGTGCAACTGTACTTTATACTGATTTTAAAGAAGAGCGTTTACCCACCGAAGTCTGGGGGACTCATTTTACTGCTTTAGTTGCCCCGGATCTGATAAACACTTGGTTAAGTGGTTTTTTTGATACCCCTGTGCAACTCCGCTGGCTAAGTGAGGAACTCACCCGAAGAGTCAAGAAATTCCCGGATATTTCTTTATCATTCGCGGATGGCTACCCCTATTTAATGATCAATGAAGCCTCTTTTCATGCTTTACAACAACGCTGTCCCGCAAGTATTAAAATAGAGCAGTTTCGTGCCAATATAATTGTCACAGGTGCTGCGCCCTTTGAAGAAGATAGCTGGAAAGTTATCCAAATTGGCGATGTTATTTTCGACCTTCCCAAACCGTGCAGCCGTTGTATTTTGACAACGGTCAGCCCTGAAAAAGGTCGTAAAAATCCTCAAGGTGAGCCACTGGCAACATTACAGTCTTTTAGAACTGCCAAAGAAAATGGAGCTGTCGATTTTGGGCAGAATGCCATTGCCCGTAATAGTGGCATTATTCGCGTTGGCGATCATGTCACTATTTTGGAAAAGAAAACCCCACGTGAATATGGCGGTGGTGAGCAAGCGAATGATTTAAATATACAGAAAATTGCTGAGCAATCTATTTCTATTGAATTCAATGGGCAGCGTTTTATTGGAAACAATCAACAAATAATTCTAGAGCAGCTCGAAAATCAAGGTATTAGAGTTCCTTATTCCTGTCGTGCCGGTATTTGTGGTTCCTGTAAACTATCCCTGCTTGAAGGGGATGTACAGCCATTAAAATCAACATCCGTCAAAGACAATGGAAAAATTCTGGCATGTAGTTGTATTCCCAAAAGTGATTTAGTGATTGAATTAAACTAATCATTAATAATATGTAGTGATAATATCTAGGTCAGGCAGTATGAATAAAATCTTCTGTCTGACTTTTTATCCCTATCCTGCTAATTTTAGTTATATTTTTATTTTAAAACTTCAAATGGTAAAATTTTCCGGAAGCAAACTCATTCAGGTAAATGACGTTATAAATAGACCTGATAAGGTATGATTAATTGAGTTATACATTCAACAACTGAATGAAATTAAATCGCCCTGTCATATACCGACACCTGAGTTGATTCAATATAAGGTAGCAAGCGATCGTTCATTACCTTAATAGCATCACAAAAACTCATCACACGATCATTCAGTTCCAATTTTTGCTGTGCTAATAGGCATAAACTCGCATTGTCACCAACTTCCACCACCATAAAGAGTGCTTCAGTGCCACAGTCCTGTAAACGAAGTTGAACAATTTCACCATGTTCAGGTTTTTCCACTAAAGAAAAATGGGAGAAATGCCAGCTTCTGGGCATTTGTGGTTTCATAAAGCGGAATGCGACCACGCCATTCAGGGCTAATTCCGTTCTGAGCGCTGGGGCAATATTAATACGACGCGAATGTTCTTCGAAAGCATAATAAAATGCAGCATCGTCGACAGAGAAAGACATTTCTTTCATTGTCATCGCATAGTCGGTCAACATTTTGGCAGGGAAATGAGAACGAAAAACCATGCCATTAGCAAGATCGAGCATGACACGACTATGTTCATGATCGAAATACCAGCGCCACTGATCATCAGGTCTAATTTTCATTGATTACCCTTTATACTCACAATAGCTTTTTTGGTTAAAAATAAACATCACTACTGAAATGAAAATTCAAAAGAAATAATAAGGATTTAAGCTGTTAGACAAAATATAGACGAGTTGGGGGAAGAAATAAACCCCCAACCCCGAATTGCGGCAAATATTCAGATATGGTTAACTATATCTTTGATGAGTTTTGGCCCTTTATAGATAAAACCAGAATATATTTGAATCAACGAAGCACCCGCTTCCATTTTTTCTCTGGCAGCAACAAGCGAATCAATTCCACCAACACCAATAATCGGTATTTCACCTTTTAATTCTTGAGAAAGACGTCGAATAATCTCTGTACTACGTAATTGAACAGGACGACCGCTTAATCCGCCAGCCTGCTGACAGTGGTTCAATCCTTCAATGATCTTTCTATCCAAAGTCGTATTAGTTGCAATAACACCATCAATCTGATGACGCATTAAACTATCAGCGATTTTAATTAATTCCTCTTCTGAAAGATCTGGAGAAATTTTTACAGCAACAGGCACATATTTTTGGAACTTCTGTTGAAGCTCTCCTTGCTTATTTTTAATCGCAGATAAGAGATCGTCCAGCGCTTCCCCATATTGCAAGGTTCTCAGGCCGGGGGTATTGGGAGAAGAAATGTTGATAGTGATATAACCTGCATACGGATAAACCTTATCCATGCAAATTAAATAATCGTCTTTTCCATTCTCTACTGGAGTATCTTTATTTTTGCCAATATTGATCCCGATAATTCCGTCGTATTTTGCTTGTTTAACATTCTCAACCAGATTATCCACACCAAGGTTATTAAACCCCATCCGATTGATGATCCCTTCTGCTTCAACTACACGAAATAATCTTGGTTTATCATTTCCCGCTTGTGGGCGTGGAGTCACGGTGCCAATTTCAACAAAGCCGAAGCCCATTGCACCAAAGGAATCAATGCAATCACCATTTTTATCAAGACCAGCAGCGAGACCTAATGGATTTTTGAACGACAGCCCCATACAAGTAACGGGCTTAGTAGCAACTGATTGGCGAATAAGGAATTCGAAAGGAGTACCGGTGACACGCTTGAGCTGACGGAAAGTAAGCTCATGTGCTTGTTCAGGATCAAGCTGGAACAATGCCTTCCGTACCAGAGAATAACACATTTAGATTAACCTATTGTTTTTTATACAGGAATTGTCAATTATATATTTTGGGTTATGCACAATCCCATACATATATGATTGCTGCTTTATCATGACTGGCAAAGACCGCTAATTTACCATTATCTGCATAAACAAAAAAGCCTTCTCTTTATTGGCAAAAGCCTATCATTCCTTCTCTTTTATCTGAGTCAATTATTTTGGTGGAATGGTTTTAGAGAAATTGCCTTACAGAATTATTTGGGCTTATTGGAATGAAATTTTCTATACACTCAATATTCCGGAATTGCCCGACGATTGATATGGGAGATATTGGAGAAGTTCAGGTCAATATCCTCCGGCTATCACCGGAGGATATATCACATATTAACTTTCAAGTGCCTTGGTAATTTTTTCGAACAAATCACCAGACAAGTTTTCCAATCCTTTCAACTGTTCCAGTGCCGCACGCATCAGGACCTGACGTTTCTCATCGTAACGTTTCAGACGAATCAATGGATTAATCAAACTTGATGCTACTTGAGGGTTTCGGCTGTTCAGATCAGTCAACACTTCCACCAGGAACTGATAACCACTGCCATCTTCAGCATGGAAAGCCACAGGATTACTGGTAAAGAATGTTCTCAACAGTGAATAAACACGGTTTGGATTACTCAAACTGAAAGAACGATGCTTCATCAAGCCACGTACTTTATCAAGCGCATCAAAGGCTGGGTTGGTTGCTTGCAGCCTGAACCATTTATCCATGACCAAACCATTCTGATGCCAACGTTGATCAAATTCATCCATTAATTGATAACTGCAAGGCAATTCAGCAGATACTGCCGCAGACAGGGCAGCAATACTGTCAGTCATGTTATCAGCCTGATAATATTGTGCAGCCACTAATTTATCAGCCAGCTCTTTGTTATCAATAAAGGCCAAATAGTAGAGGCAGGTATTACGTAAATCACGTTTCGCAATATCCTGATGATCCACGCGGTATGCACCTGTACGGAGGCTGTGATAAACCGCCGTAAATTCATCTGCCATTTCATTAGCCAACACCTTCGTCATAGCACCAATGACATTATGGATGGCTTTAGGATCGACAATCGTAAACAGTTCTGCTATTTCATTTTCAGACGGCAAAGTCAGGATCAATGCAGCCAATGCCGGATCAATCTCTTTATCCAGCAATACAGCACGGAAAGCGTCAATGACATGCATTGGCAATTCCAGCGCCTGAGATTTTTGCTTCCGGGCAACATTCAGCTTCACATAATTGGCTAGCAATGCCTGTGCCGCATCCCAACGAGAGAATTCGTTACGTGCATATTTCATCAAAAATGAAAGCTGCTCATCGCTATATGGATAATCCAATTTTACTGGTGCAGAGAATTCACGCAGTAAAGAAGGAACAGGACGTGATGGAACATCATCAAATATAAATGCTTGTTCTGCATGAATGACATTCAGAACATGATGCACAGGCTGACCATCACGGCGCAGCGGAATTACCCTTCCGTGTTCATCATAAAGCTCAATGTCCAGAGGAATGTGCAGTGGCAATTTTTCTTTCTGATCCAGCGTTGGTGGTGTCATTTGACTGACGTGCAAAACATATTGCTGTTTTTCTGCATCGTATTCATCGCGGACAGTCAGCACAGGTGTCCCGGATTGGCTATACCAGCGGCGGAAGAGTGTCAAATCAACGTTTGACGCATCTTCCATTGCCTGAACAAAATCATCACAGGTTGCAGCGCTACCATCATGACGGTGGATATAAAGCTGCATACCCGCCTGAAATTGTTCTTCACCCAACAAAGTGTGGATCATCCGAATCACTTCCGAACCTTTTTCATAGACGGTCAACGTATAGAAGTTATTCATTTCCATCACCTGATCGGGACGGATAGGATGAGCCATTGGGCTGGCATCTTCAGCAAACTGCGCAGCACGCATAACACGCACGTTATTGATACGGTTAACCGAACGAGAGCCCAAGTCAGAACTGAACTCCTGATCACGGAATACGGTCAGCCCTTCTTTCAGGCTTAACTGGAACCAGTCACGGCATGTAATGCGGTTTCCTGTCCAGTTATGGAAATATTCATGTCCAATGACGGCTTCAATGGCAAGGTAATCTTTGTCAGTCGCGGTTTCCGTTTTTGCCAGAACATATTTGGAGTTGAAGATGTTCAACCCCTTGTTCTCCATCGCACCCATATTGAAGAAATCAACGGCAACGATCATATAGATATCAAGGTCGTACTCCAAACCAAAGCGGGTTTCATCCCACTTCATCGAATTTTTCAGCGATGTCATGGCCCAGTCAGCACGATCTAAATTACCCCGGTCGACAAACAATTCCAGTGCAACTTCACGGCCACTACGGGTTACAAATGTGTCCCGCAGGACATCAAAATCACCTGCCACCAGCGCAAATAGATAAGCCGGTTTTGGGAATGGGTCCTGCCATTTCACCCAATGGCGACCATCATCCAATTCTCCCTGTTCAATGCGGTTACCATTGGAAAGCAAGAAGGGGTATTTGGCTTTATCTGCTGTAATACGAGTAGTAAAGCAAGCCAGAACATCTGGACGATCCAAATAATAAGTGATGTGACGGAATCCTTCGGCCTCACATTGGGTGCACAAGGCATCTCCGGAGACATATAAGCCTTCAAGTGCTGTATTTGCCAATGGGCTAATTTCATTCACAATCTTCAAGGTAAACTGGGTTGGTAGCTGCTCAATCAATAGCTTACCATCCTGTTCCTGATAATGTTCCCACGCTTTATCATCTATGTAGATACTTTTTAACGTGAGGTTTTCTCCATCCAGAATCAATGGAGTAATATCATTAGCCAGACGTTTTACCTGATTGATTGCCGTTACCGTGGTTTTATCTGTATTCAACTCAAAATCGAGATCAATATCGGTAATTGTATAATCTGGTTTTCTGTAATCCAGACGGTGTTTTACGAGTCGCTGTTGTGTCATAGGGAACCTTTTCCATTATTTTTAACAGGCATATTTGATAACATCTGCATAACTTTAGCTACAAGGCGCCTGGCATATTGTGTTTCCATAGAAACTTTCCAATCGCTAACGCTGCCATAGAGAAACCATCCTTTCAATCAATAAGTCTCTTTTTCTGAATGTTAATAACTTATTAAATAAAGGTATAAATGATGTAGTCAGCATATTAGTACTTTCGTGCGAATTGTCATCTCATATCTCATTTAACATGATATTATCTATAAATGGATTAACCTTAATCTTTAGATTCGGGAAAATATATGCAGCTACATAGCTTCATTAACCCAATAATCACGGTATACTCTCCCGACTTTATCGATTTAGCAGACACGAATATGCTCCGCGAGGATGCCTGACGCGCCATGACTTTAGACGCTACCCCGATTATCAAATCACTGCTTGATACAGATGCTTATAAATTTCATATGCAGCAAGCAGTGTACCACCATTACAACAATATTCCTGTTGTTGCAGAATTTCGTTGCCGTGGTGATGAGCTGCTCGGAGAATACGCCGAGGCGTTACGCCATCAAATTAACATGATGGCTGATTTAAGATTAACAGAACGCGAATTCGATTATCTCTCTCGTCTCCCGTTCTTTAAAGAGGATTACCTGAACTGGTTCAAGACATTCCGCCTTAACCCTAAACAAGTAGACGTTTCTGTTACCCATAAAGGGCAATTGGCTATCCGCATTTCCGGCCCATGGCACGAAGTTATCCTGTGGGAAGTGCCTTTACTTGCCCTCATCAGCGAATTAGTTCATCGCCATCGCTCACCTGAAATAAAACCAGAAGATGCGGTTATTCAGCTCAGAAAACTAATTGAGCTGTTCCACAAAGATGCGAAAGAAGAAAATATTGATCTGTCCGGCTTTAAGTTAATGGATTTTGGCACCCGTCGCCGTTTTTCACACGAAGTACAGTATGCCATTATCAATGAGCTGAAAAATAGCTTCCCTTATTTAACCGGAACCAGTAACTATCAACTGGCAGAGCAGCTTGATCTTCCTCCGCTTGGTACACAGGCTCATGAATGGTTTCAGGCTCATCAGCAGATTAGCCCTGAACTGGCTAATAG
Organism: Xenorhabdus entomophaga; assembly: GCF_037996725.1. Classification (NCBI taxonomy): domain Bacteria; kingdom Pseudomonadati; phylum Pseudomonadota; class Gammaproteobacteria; order Enterobacterales; family Morganellaceae; genus Xenorhabdus; species Xenorhabdus entomophaga. The sequence goes on along the minus strand of NZ_JBBMXH010000014.1, from coordinate 46,711 downwards.
TCAGCGAGCTGCGCTACAAACATGGCTGAATGAATATCCAAATCAGTTAGGTATCGCTCTGACAGATTGTATCACTATGGATGCTTTCCTGCGGGACTTTGACAAACCCTTGGCGACAGCTTACCAAGGCCTGCGTCATGATTCCGGTGATCCTATTGAATGGGGTGAAAAAGCCATAGCACACTACCAGTCATTAGGTATCGAGCCAATGACGAAAACACTGGTATTCTCTGACAGTCTGGATTTGCAAAAAGCATTAGCGCTATATCACCATTTCCATAAGAGAATCAATGTCATTTTCGGTATTGGCACACGGCTGACCTGCAATATTCCAGGTGTAAAACCACTGAATATTGTTATCAAGCTCGTTGAATGTAATGGCAAACCGGTAGCGAAACTCTCCGATAGCCCCGGAAAAACGATCTGTGAAGATGATGAATTTGTCGATCGGTTACGCCGGGCGTTCGACATTCCTTATATAGAAAAAGCAGTATAATCTGGTTGATTGTCCCTTGCGTAACCGGCTCCATGCTGGTTACGCAAGTAAAAAGCAGCTTTTTCCCTTATTTCCTCGCTAAGACCCGAAATTTCTTCTTGTTTCCTGAGAGATGACAAGTAAGATAGCAGATCTGCCCCTGAAGATGGGGCATTTATGGTAAATCTATCTAGTTATCTAATTCACTAATAAAAGAAGAGAGAAATTTATGAGCGTAGCGCCTGTAGTCGATGTACTGCAAGGCCGTGTTCCGGTTGACAGCGAAGTCACCGTTCGCGGTTGGATACGTACAAGGAGAGATTCTAAAGCTGGTATCTCGTTCCTCGCCGTCTATGACGGTTCCTGCTTTAATCCATTACAGGCTGTCGTTAATAATAATTTACCTAATTATCAGGATGAAGTGCTGCATTTAACCACAGGCTGTTCTGTAGAAGTGACTGGGACAGTGGTTGAATCTCAGGGTAAAGGTCAATCTTTTGAATTGCAGGCAACTAAAGTTGTTGTCGTTGGCATGGTTGATGACCCTGATACCTATCCAATGGCGGCCAAACGCCACAGTATCGAATACCTGCGTGAAGTTGCCCATCTCCGTCCACGCACTAATTTGATCGGCGCAGTTGCTCGTGTTCGTCATACACTGGCACAAGCCCTGCACCGCTTTTTCCATGAAAAAGGCTACTTCTGGGTATCATCTCCGCTGATCACCGCATCAGATACTGAAGGTGCTGGCGAGATGTTCCGCGTTTCCACGTTAGATCTGCAAAACCTGCCACGTACAGATAAAGGCGAAGTGGATTTCAGCCAGGATTTCTTCGGGAGCGAAGCTTTCCTGACCGTATCTGGTCAGTTAAACGGTGAAGCTTATGCTTGCGCACTGAGCAAAGTTTATACTTTTGGACCAACTTTCCGCGCAGAAAATTCCAATACCAGCCGCCACTTGGCAGAATTCTGGATGGTTGAACCCGAAGTGGCGTTTGCCGATCTGAATGATATCGCCAAACTTTCCGAAGATATGCTGAAATATGTTTTCAGAGCTGCTCTGGAAGAACGTGCTGATGATTTGGCTTTCTTTGCAGAACGTGTTGATAGCGAAGTTATTACTCGTCTGGAGAAATTTGTCGATTCAGACTTCGTTCAATTGGATTACACCGATGCAATAGAAATTCTGGAAAATTGCGGCCAGAAATTTGAAAACCCTGTTTTCTGGGGCGTGGATTTGGCATCAGAGCATGAGCGCTATTTAGCAGAGAAACACTTCGAAGCGCCAGTGATCATGAAAAACTATCCAAAAGACATTAAATCCTTCTATATGCGCCTGAACGAAGATGGTAAAACCGTTGCAGCGATGGATGTGTTAGCTCCTGGCATTGGTGAAATCATCGGTGGTTCTCAGCGTGAAGAACGTCTGGATATGCTGGATCAGCGTATGGAAGAAATGGGGCTGAATAAAGAAGATTACTGGTGGTATCGTGATCTGCGCCGTTATGGCACCGTTCCTCATGCTGGTTTCGGTTTGGGCTTCGAACGTTTGGTCGCTTATGTGACTGGAGTATCCAACGTTCGTGACGTTATTCCATTCCCACGGACACCGAGAAACGCAAGTTTCTAATGAATCAGCTCAATAAACGAGCACAATTCAATCCTCTGAAAAGCCAGCGAAAGTTGGCTTTTTTTATTTTATGGTAAAAAGCACACAAAAAAAGTTCCCTGCTATTTACATTTTGAAACACCTATTTGCACTTTGTTACCGATTTTGCGCTTTTGTAGCATTTTGAGGGTAGATAAAATTCATTACCAATGGAACACTGGTCGCCGACTAATAAGACACTCGATACCCACAAATAGTTCCAAAAATTTTTAGTGTTCTATTTCTGGCAGTGGCAGGTGTCTGCATAACACCAATGAGGGTAATAATAATGAAGCGCAATATTCTTGCAGTGGTAATCCCAGCTCTGCTGGTTGCTGGTACAGCAAACGCAGCTGAAATCTTTAACAAAGACGGCAACAAACTGGATCTGTACGGTAAAGTAGACGTTCGTCATCAGTTCGCTGACAAGAGAAGTGGCGAAGATGGCGACGATTCTTATGCTCGTATCGGCATCAAAGGTGAAACTCAGATTTCTGACCAACTGACTGGTTTCGGTCGCTGGGAATACAACCTGAACGCTAGCGGCACAGAAGCTAACAGTAACCAAGCAACTAAAACCCGTCTGGCGTTCGCTGGTTTGAAATTCGCTAATTACGGTTCACTGGATTACGGCCGTAACTACGGTGTGAACTATGATGTCAACGCATGGACTGACGTACTGCCAATCTTTGGTGGTGACTCCATGTCTCATACTGACAACTACATGACTGGCCGTTCTACTGGTCTGTTGACTTACCGCAACACTGACTTCTTCGGTCTGGTTGATGGCCTGAACTTTGCCCTGCAATACCAAGGTCAAAACAGCGGAGAGCGCACTAAAAATAAAGCAGGCCGCACTGAAAAGACAGCAAATGGTGATGGCTACGGTTTGTCTACCACTTATAACGTAGGTTACGGTATTACTGTTGGTGGTTCTTACGCCAATTCTAATCGTGGAAACGATGATTGGCAAAATGCTAATGCTCACGGCAAACGTGCTGAAGCATGGAACATCGGTGCTAAATACGATGCTAACAACGTATACCTGGCTGCAATGTACGGTGAAACCCGTAACATGACCCCAGGTAAAGGTGGTCATGAATACCGTGGCGTAGTGAAAGAGTTTGACGGTATCGCTAATAAAACTCAAAATATCGAACTGACTGCACAATATCTGTTCTCTGATTTAGGCCTGAAACCATCCCTGGCTTACGTTCAATCCAAAGGTAAGGATCTGAAACGTAACGACGGTGCCAAAGGTTTCAACGCAGATCTGGTTAAATACGTTTCTGTAGGTACTTACTACTACTTTAACAAAAACCTGTCTACCTACGTTGATTACAAAATCAACCTGTTAGACAAAAACGAAGGCGGCGATACAAACGCTCGTAACGTATTCGGTGTTGGTCTGACTTATCAGTTCTAATCACTGTTGATGAATTATTTAGCGAAACGCTAATCGATTTATCTCAGAAAAAGCAGCGCTCCGGCGCTGCTTTTTACGTTTTATTTCCCTGTTTTTATTATCTTTTTTCTTCACTCCGTAAACTACTTCACAAGATTTTATTCTTTTTGCTACAAGTGGTTGGCAAATAGGTTCCTTAAGGTTACCCTGAGCAGCGTATAACTTACTTTGGGCTTAACTCTCCGAGACTTGGAATCAAAAAAATGTTTGAAAAAATCACAGCAGCGCCTGCCGACCCTATTCTTGGTTTAGCCGATAGCTTTAAAGCAGATCCACGTGAAAACAAAATCAATTTAGGTATCGGCGTCTACAAAGACGAAACCGGTAAAACCCCTGTTCTGACCACCGTTAAAAAAGCAGAAAAATTCCTGCTGGAAAACGAAACCACCAAAAATTATCTGGCAATTAGCGGGTTACCTGAATTTGGTCGTGTCACTCAGGAACTGCTATTCGGTAAAACCAGCCCTATCGTAACCGACAAACGCGCCCGTACTGTACAAAGCCCAGGCGGAACTGGCGCACTGCGCACTGCCGCTGACTTTATTGCTAAACAAACCAATGCAAAGCGTGTTTGGATCAGCAACCCTACATGGCCAAACCATAAAGGTGTTTTCTCCAGTGCTGGTTTAGAAATTCGCGAATACAACTATTACAATGCAGAAAAACATGCTTTGGATTTCGAAGGCATGCTGGCAAATCTGTCTGAAGCACAAGCCGGTGATGTTGTTTTGCTGCACGGTTGCTGCCATAACCCAACTGGTATTGATCCGACTGCTGAACAATGGCAAAAACTGGCGGATTTATCTGCTGCAAATGGTTGGTTGCCGGTGTTTGACTTCGCGTATCAAGGTTTTGCTAAAGGATTGGATGAAGATGCAGAAGGTCTGCGTATCTTTACCAAAAACCACAATGAACTGATCGTTGCCAGCTCTTATTCCAAAAACTTTGGCCTGTACAATGAGCGTGTTGGTGCCTGCACCATCGTTGCAGCAGATAGCGATACCGCAGAAAAAGCATTCAGCCAAGCAAAATCCATTGTTCGCACCAACTACTCTAACCCACCGGCACACGGTGCTTCCGTTGTTACGACAATTTTGTCTAATGATGATCTGAAAGCAGAATGGGTTCAGGAATTGGCAACAATGCGCGAGCGCATTCAGCGTATGCGTCAACTATTTGTAAACACCTTACAAGAAAAAGGTGCGAAACGAGATTTCAGCTTCATTATCGCTCAAAACGGCATGTTTTCATTCAGCGGCTTGACTAAAGAACAAGTTGATCGTCTGCGTGAAGAATATGGTGTTTATGCGGTTAGCTCTGGTCGTATCAATGTAGCGGGTTTGACACTGGAGAACATGGTTCCTCTGTGTGAAGCTATTGTTGCAGTGCTCTAATTTATACCTAACTAGCTGATATCTATTCCAAAAAAGCCGCTAAAAAAAGCGGCTTTTATATCTACGCGATGCTTTGCACATTTCCAATTAATCTTGCAAGAATGGATTGGTTTTCCGTTCGTGTCCTAAAGTTGACATCGACCCATGACCGGGAATGAACTGGTAATCATCGCCTAACGGCAGTACTTTTTCTTTAATAGATTGAATCAGTTCATCATAATTTCCACCCGGGAAATCAGTACGACCAATACTCCCTTTAAACAGCACATCTCCCATTGAGATTAATTTATCCGCGTGATTAGCAAGGATGATATGCCCTGGTGTATGCCCCGGACAATGCAAAACGGATAATTCAACATTGCCAACTTGCAATGTATCCCCTTCATCTAACCAACGATCAGGCGTGAAAGATGGACATGGCTCAACACCAAACATTTGGCACTGAATTTCCAACCCTTCTATCCAAAAAGCATCCCCTTTATGTGGCCCATAAACAGGTACATCAAAACGGTTGGCAACTTCAACGGTAGCACCAACATGATCGTAATGACCATGTGTCAGCAAAATTTGTGTGAGTTTCAGTTCACGACGTTCTATTTCGGCGATAAGTTGCTCGGCATTGCCGCCCGGATCAACAATCGCTGCTTCCTGAGTTTCTTCACACCAAAGCAATGTACAATTCTGCATCGCCATCGTGACGGGGATAATGTGGTATTTCATTATATTGTTTAGCTCCACAATCAAGACTCATTTTTAGTAATAAGATTACCACGTCCTGACCGGGCCTGTATCAATATGAATAAAATTACTTTTTGGATAAAACCCAACTCCCCCTGCCCGCATTTTCAGTGCCGCTTTACGAATATGCGCTAATTGAACACCATCAATATGGAAATCCATTGCCTGCCCGCGCGTATGATAACTATGTTTTGCGACCCCAGCACTAGCTTGGCGCAGTATATTATTTGTCGTCAATGAACGGTAACCAGAAACGAGTTGAACAGATTTATTTGTTCCCATCAGCATCTGTAATAAATAAATTTGATCAAACAATTTCGGATCAATAGTTTTGATCTTATTCTGACGGAAATCCCGGAATAAATAATTCAAACGAGCTAATTCCGATTTGTTATAACGGCGACCATCAAAGAATTCAGCTTTGAGTGTTTCTCCCGTATGCAGATTATCAAAGCGTAAAATTCGGGGACGCGGCGTCGTCAATGCGGCCAAAGCAGGTTGAGGTAATAAACCCAACCCTAGCGCGGCCACGCTTACGCCGAGCCACTTTCGGCGATCGTGGTCAATATCATTCATGGATAAAATGCCCTGCTATTCTATGATGTATTAATAATATCTAAACTACATTAATAGGTGAGTTTAACCAATTAATGAGACATCAACAAATAAAAAGTAGTTTCAATTATTTTTGTATATTACTGTAAATTTACCAGCCTATAATTGTGACCAATCTAACAGAATACAAATCATATTAAATATAGATGAAATTTTAATGACGATATGTTGTTAACAGATTTCTTTCGTATGAACCATAGAAATCGACTAATCGCAGATAAACGCAATTCATTAATAAACCATTATAGTAGGAAAAGATCTGAAAAAAGAATTAGTAAAATAACGGTGAAGAAATTATTTTTTTCTTCACCGTTTATAAGATGGATATGAATGTCAAATTTATGCCTTTATATGTTACTAATAACTATAAAAATCATAAATCACTTCTGGTAGCCAGAATCTTGGGTAAAATCTCAGATTGTTGTCTTGCATTCATATCATAGCCGTAGATATCAGCTCGGTATTGTGGTACTCCTTCACCATCAACCCAGGCTGTTTGATAGTAAAGAAAGACAGGAATTTTTTTGGGAATCTTAACATACTTTGTTTCCCAAGTTTTCAATGAACCATTAACTTTATTTTTATTCCAACCAGCATCGCCTAACAACATATTAGCCAATTCAGGCGCTTTATTGACACGCACACAACCAGAGCTGACTGCTCTCATTTCCCGACCAAAGGAAGCCTGATTTGGCGTATCATGTAAATAAATTGCTTCTGAATTTGGCATGTTAAATTTGAAACGCCCTAATGAGTTAGTTGGGCCGGGTGCTTGTCTTATACGATAAGGAAAATTACTCGGTGTAACTACGCTCCAATTAATTGATGAAGGATCAATAACTTTAGCGTCATTACCCCAACTAGAAAAAACGGTATAACCACGAGTACGAAAATAACTTGGATCACTCTGCGCTCTTGGCGCAATATCTTTACGAGTCATACTCGTAGGTACATTCCATGGTGGATTGATCACTACATTGTTTAATTCACTACTCATAATGGGCGTTTTGCGACTAGGGCGGCCAACTACGACTTTAGAATTTAATATTTCCTTTCCATCCAGATAATAAAAAAGCGAATAGTTAGGAATATTAACTAAAATACCTGTAGGAATATCTCTGGGGATAACTCGTAACCGTTGTATATTTAATGCCATAATGCGAGCACGAATTTGTGGTGTCGTATTTAACCATACCTTAGTGGATCGGCCAATAACACCATCGGCTGACAGACCATGTAGAGTTTGAAAGCGTTTTACCGCAGCGATTAATTCTTTACCATAAGCCTTATTATCAGATTTGGCATCTGATACCTCCAACATACCTGCTCGAATCAATATTTTTCTTAATGCTGCAACACTCTCACTGCTTTGCCCGGGTCTTAGGGTGCCTTTCAGCGAAAACTCCGTCCATGGTTGCTTATCAGCTAATTGAGCCAACATCTCCTTACGCATATTTTCATACATAGGATGGTTGGGTGATAAGGTGGTAATATAAGATTCAGTACTCTGATCCCTGATATGTTGCTGCCATTTATCAATTAAATGAGAAGGAGGTAAATTCATCTTATAAGGTGTTTTACTGTATAACCATGAATCCCCTTTTTTCTTAACACCGTTAATAAAATGGAGATAACCTAACATAGCATCAGATAAAATAACATCACGCCCAATATCACTTAATTCTGGAGAATTAAGTTGCACTAACCATTTTTCAAATTGAGGTTGAAAACCAGCTAACGATATTTCAAATAATTGATCTTCGAATTGCTGAATGGATTTTTTATCTGTCCATAATGGTTTCATTTTATTGGCAGTATATAACGTTACCAAACGATCAAGGAATACCGGTTTTACTTGTTGCGGTAGCCAATTTTGTAACTGCTTTCGATTATCATTAATAAAATTTATCTGAGATATAGGAATAGTCTTATCAGATGAAGCAACCGAAACCTCTTTTTTTGGTTCCCCTGTCAATGGTTGCACGCCACTTGATTCTAAGCCATTTTGTTGAGTTGCAAAGGTTCCTTCTGATACCGCCAATGCGCTACAGATAAAAGAGACTTTCAGTAACCTTACCGAGTTCTTCACCATAACAGTTCACCTCACCTTATTATGCATACAGCTATTCAATGACTTATTCTAATTATCAGGAGTCCTATTTTATCAGAAAAGAATAGTAGTAATTATATACATAATTACTTCTTAAGATAGGGGCCTACCCAATCATACTCAATTACTCTAAGCAAAAGAAAATTTTCACTATTATAAATTAGATTATACTGGCTCTAAAAAGGGAAAAGGCACCTATAGTGCCCTTAATTGGAATGTACTATCCTGAAATTTCAGATTAATACTCAGATTTAATGACTACTTCCTCTCCGAATCGGCCTGCTTTAGGTAAAGGCTGATAAGAAGAATTTGATGCTCTCAAAATGCGTATGCCACGGATATTCAACTCACGGGCTGCGGCAATATCAGCATCTGCATCACCATAGTAAATTCTCAATTTATGATCTTTCATCCAACTAATTTTATTATTTTTACCTGGCTCATCTCCCGCAAAAATAACAGCATTCATTTTATCAGCAGGAATATGTAAATCTTCTTGCAAATATTTGGTTACCGTTTCTGTTTTGGTTTTTGAACGGCCGGTAATGAAATAAATATCATCTCCCCGCTTCAAGTGCATCTGAACTAATTCAATGCCAATTTGTTTTGGCATACTGAATTTATCCCATTCATTATTCATTTTTTCCCAAAACTCCGGGTTTTTCAGATAGCTATTGTCATTCGGCGAGTATTCCAATTTACCGCGGAAAAAACCAGGGCTTGAAAACAACACTGTATCATCGATATCAAATCCTACCGCCATTGGAGGTTGGGATTGCAGGCTTTTTTCGATTTGATCAACAGAAACCCAATGTACCGCCTGACGTTGAGCCAAATCTGCTGCTGTGACTCCTGAGCCAATTTGCTCCGGCATAAACACTTTTGCCTGTGCCATACCGTTTAAACCAAAAGCGAGTACAATCGCACTGAATGCCAGGGTGACTTTACGCATCGTTATTCCTTTTTATATTAATCATAACGGTCCGAAATAATAAACGTTATTACCACATGAAAACGAGACACACTGCACAATTGATTAAGGTTACTACTCATCAGATAAGAGTCAGGGGAAAAAAGATAAGGGGTATATCAGGGCAAGGAGGTCATAATACACCTCCTTGCCAAAGGCATTATTTGACGATATTGACGTTATTTTTCCAATATCGATTGTGTTTGTGACTGTAGTGCTTGTGATTGCAGTGCTTGTGACTGTAATTGCTCAGTCGCCGGGGCATCCTGCCCAAAACCACGCAACCCAACAACGTGTACATGCTCCTGATTATTGAAGACCTTACGTACCAGTTTATAGGTTGTCCCTTTTTCTGGGCTGATGTTTTCCGGTGCTGCGATAATTAACTGCATCTGCAAGCGTTCACACAGTTCAAACAGCGTCGCGATTGATTTCGCGTCCAAACGTGCGGCTTCGTCAAGGAACAACAAACGGCATGGTGAAATATCTTTACCACGTAAACGACACGATTCTTCTTCCCAGCTCTGTACAACCATAACCAGAATAGACATCCCCGTACCGATAGCTTCACCAGTAGAGAGTGCGCCGCTTTCCGCTTTGAGCCAACCATCCGAACCACGATTAACTTCAACGTCCAGTTCGAGGTAATTACGGTAATCCAGCAATTCTTCACCAATGGTTTGAGGCAGGCGCTGCCCCATATCAATCTGTGGGTTCAAACGCTGATAGAGCTTCGCCATCGCTTCTGAGAAGGTCAGACGTTGGCTGTTGAACAGATCCTGATGTTGTTCCTGTTGCTCAGACAAAATATCCAACAAGAGAGAATGGCTTTCACGTACATTCACATTCAGACGTACGCCGCCAACCTGCCCAAAGGAAACAGCCTGCAACCCTTGGTTCAGCATGCGAATGCGGTTTTGTTCACGTTGGATGGTCTTACGAATGATATTAGCCACACTCTTGGAGCTAATCGCCAGTTTCTGCTCACGAGCGGTTAACTCTTCGGTCAGACGCGCCAGCTCAATTTCCATCTGTTCAATGGCATCAACCGGATCGTCTGTTCGAATAATATCCTGACGGATGCGCTCGCGCAGATGTTGGTAAACAGCAACAAAAAATTGAATTTTACGCTCAGGACGTTTCGGATCTTCAGACAAACGCAACGCATCGCGCAAATGTTCATTATCCGCTACTGCCAGACGCAATGCGCCCAATGCCTTATCCGACATCGAACGTAAATCATCACCATCTATATAGGCCAATTCACGGCGATGTAAACGACGCTCAACCCCATTGTCTTTTACCATGCGCATTACAGCACACCAGCCTGCTTTCGAAGAAACCACCTGCTCACGCTTCTGGTAATAATCACGCTCAGATTTACGCAGTTTTTTCTGGAGGTTGTCCATTTCTGCTTCACAGAATGCGATTTGTTTCTCAAGCTGGTTAATGCGGGAACGGTTGGTACTCACGGCAGCATGGAGCTGATCACGACGTTCACGAGCGCGGCTTTCTGCGTTGGCGTCGGCCTGAACGCCAATATCCTTCAGCTCTTGCTCAAGTTCCTTCAGCATATCCTGCTTAGTGTCATAAGAACTTTTCAGAGATGCCAATACTTGGTTGAACTGAGCACATTGTGATTGCTGCTGGCGCAATTGTTCACGCGCACGGCTGCGATCAGATTCTGCATGTTCAAGACGCTGACGCAGCTTGTCGTTCAAGTCGGAATTTTCATTGAGCATTCCGGCAGAATCACTGTAACTGAAATGCGCACGGCGCTGGACGATTTCTGTCAGGGCAAAAGCTTGCTGCTTGGCCTTATTTTGGCTGTGTTTCGCTGTCTCATAATCTTTCTGCAACTGTTCATGTTGCTGTGGATCGCTTTGCAAAACAGAAACCAGCGGCTCAAGTTTAGTCAGGGCGTTACCATGTTGTTGCAGGAACCGTGCTGCGTCCTGCGCTTCATCCATCTCTTCACGAACTGTTTCCACGCGATCAATCAGCGTTTCATCCAACAAGATCGTGATTTGTGGGATCAAGCGATTCAATACTGACAAACTTTCTTTTACTTGAGCCAGTTTCTGGTGGTGCTGCTGAGTCTGGACTTCAAATTGGGATAACTCACGCTCCAGTTCCGTCCGGCGCTGGTTCAGGCTGCGAATTTCCGCTTCTGGATCAGCATCAAACGCAACAGAAAGGTGTTTACCCACAAAACGGCTGAACGCCTGATGTGCACGCTGAATTTTCTGAACATCAAATGAGAGCGTCGCATAGCGCTCTGCCAACGTATCGCGCTCAAGGCTGAGTGCTTCCAGACGACTTTCTCTTGCTGCCCGTCCAAACAACGGAACTTCAGGATAACGCGAGTAACGCCACTGGCGTTCGGATGATTTCACCAGAACGGCATTTTTCTGCTCTTCGAAATGGAATACGCTGTCATCGAAAGATTGTGGATCTCCCTCGATCAAATAGAGATCTTCCGGGCAATCTTCCAATGCTTCCAGATGTGGGCGAACTAATGAAAGATCAGACACGACGATCGCATGGCGTGCCGGGCCATACAGTGCAGAAAAATAAGGCGCATCATCAATGGTAATGTCGTCATAAATTTCTGATAACAAAACACCGCCGAAACGCTCCGCCAATGCAAGCAACCGCCCATCTTCTGCACCATTTGGTTGGTTCAAGCGCTCAATTTGTTTTTCCAGTTCACGTTTCTGTGCCGCTACATCGTCACGCTCAACAGTGATTTCACGCTCCTGTTCCAGCAATTGCTGCATGTATTCAGTAACTTCGTTCCCGCTTTCAAGCGTCTCATTACTCTGTTCACACAACTGATTCAGGGCTTCCTGTGCTGCAAGCCATACTGGTGCGCGCGCAGTTAATCCTTGGATCTTCTGCTTGAGTTGTTCAAACTCCTGACGCATCTGTATACGACGTTCACCGCTTTCACTGGCATTCAGACTCAATTCTTCCGACTGGGCTTCTAATTCGCCCTGTAAAGCTTCTAAATCTTCCGCTTGATATTGTTGGTTATGACGCTTACAGAACTCTTCCAACAAACGCTCTGCATTTTTCTGGCTGTTCAGGCGCTGTTCCAACTCAGCCAACTGGATACGCAAAGGCTGAACGCGCTCAGCCAAATGGCGTTGGGAGGACCATTCACGTAATAATTCACGGGCAGTTTGCCATGCTTCACTGCGGCTCACTTCACCAACAATGTTTTTCACCAGTTGATAAGCTTGTTCGAACTGACTATGCGCTGCATCTGCGACATTCAGTTTCTGTTCCAGAGCCAGCAAAGTTTCCGTCGCCTGTTGCACTGCGGCCTGATACGTTTCCTGCCACTCATCAGCATTTTCTATTGACAGCTCAGGAAGCTGGCAAAGTTCACGGGCACGCTCTAATGCTTGTAGTGCCTGCTGATATTGAATCGCACGGGTTTGCTGAACATCCAAAGCCTGCTGGTAATCAGCAAGCTGGCTTTTCAGCTCATCAACTTCCTGTTCAGCCGCTTCAGAAACAGCTTCATATTCTGCCTGTAGCTCTTTCGCTTCTTCTACGACTTCGCTCTGTTCTTCCAGCCGATAAGTCAATTCTTCAATATCTGATTGATAACGATCGATTTTCTCCTGCTGACGCATTGCAGTCTGAACCAAATTCAGATGATCGCTGGCAGCCTGATAATCCATTTCTAAATCAGAAGATGTGTCGCTTTGTTCCGTCAGCTCCCGTGCCATTTCGACATGACGATATTGTTCAGCAATTAACTGACGGCGGCTGCCAAATAATTCACTGCGCAAGGCCAACGCTTCATCCAAATGAACACGACGTTCATTGGCATGACGCATATAATCCGCAGAAACGTAAGTCGTTGCTTCTGTAATGAGATGCTTGAATAGATCGCGATCAGATTGAGTTACGCGGATGGCTTCCAATGTGATACGGTTTTCACGCAACGCGGCTTCCATATCCTGAAACGCTTTTCTGACGCCACTGTTTTCCGGCAATAAATAATCACGCAATGAACGTGTAATGGCGCTGGAAATACCACCATACAATGATGCTTCTATCAGGCGATAAAACTTGCTTCGATCACTCGCCGAACGCAGACGTTTTGGAATTACCCCCAAATCAAACATCAGGGAGTGGTAATCCGTAATCGAATTAAACTGTTTGAATTGAACGCCCTCCATCTCATCAAGGCGCTCTTTCAGTTCATTTAATGGTAAAACTCTTGCCTGACGTTCGTTAATATTTTCAGTCAAAAGTTGTGTTGGCTGAATAGATGCAGGAACGCCCTGAATCATAAATGGCTTGATATCCACTTTACGATCACGTCCGGCAACCTGCTGTAGACGAACCCCGGTAATGATCCTTTGATGACGGGAGTTAACAACATCCAGCGTGGAATAACAGACACCAGCGCGCAGTTTACCGTGCAAGCCTTTGTCACGTGAACCACTGGTTGCCCCTGCCTCAGTGGTATTACGGAAGTGAAGTAACGTTAAATCCGGGATCAAAGCGGTTACAAATGCCGCCATCGTCGTAGATTTACCCGCGCCATTACCACCGGATAAAGTCGTTACAAGCTCGTCAAGATCAAACGTTCTGGCAAAAAAGCCGTTCCAGTTAACTAACGTCAGTGAGCGAAATTTACCGCGTTCAATCATGACTGCTCATCCTCCGCACCTTCTGCTGAATGCTCTGATGCTTCTTCATGTTCATTATCTTCCTGCGATGATTCCTTTTCGATCGGCATGGCTTCACCATCACGGATCATCCGCAATTGAGCCTCGCGTGGATCATCACCGCTGCGTACATCTGCACCGAAGCGGAATACGGCTTCGGTAATCGTAAATTTATTGCTGTCATTTTGCAGGAAATAAACCATTCCCAAACGGCGTAGACGGTTTAGGGAAGTGCGTACTTTTTCCTGTAATTTCTGTTTATCCAGATCGGAACCTGTCGAACGCTGGTTCACGAATTTAATCAGCTTATTTTCATCAGCCAATGACAGCAGCTCGTCATACAATTCTTGAGAAGTAAATATCCCCTGATTGGACAGGCGCTCCGGGCTGAGATAGAGATAACACAGGATCTTACCTACCATCATGTCCAATTCAGACAAGACAGATCGCGGGATCAACGTTGTTGAACGGGGACGCAGGTAGAAAAAACCTTCCGGTGCACGGATTAACTCGACGTTATAACGCGCATAAAACATTTCCAACTCTTCCTGAAAATCCATCAGAAAAGCATGATTATCAAGATTATCCATACTGATATGACGGCCAGAACGAAGCTGGCTGTCTAATTCCGGGAAAAGTACGTTGGATAATGCCTGAACCAGTTTAACTGGCATAAATTGTTCAATATGTGTCGATGACATGTGCCTGCACCTTGGCTCCGTAATCATTAATCGCTAACCATTCCGCTGGCAACCCAGAGAAATCTGCTTCTGCAACGCCCAATCTTACTGCCTGATCCACCAGAATACGTGCCACATCAAAGTGGCGTTTACGTGGATATTCAGCAAGGTAGTCGCGCAGGATGGCTCCTAAATCCAGAGGGAGTTTTGCCTGTTGGTAGACCGCCAGCGCCTGTTCAACCATTTCAGCCAATTGTTCGTTGATTTCATTGAACTCTTCGTATTCCATTTCTGGCGGTAATTCTCCCATTACTTCTTCATTGCGCAGAGTCAGTTCTTCATCACGCATATCCAGAAAACGTTCTGCGTTGGCGATGGTCAACGCCCACGGGCTGTCAAAATAGTGTTGTATGGATTGACGGAGGCGCTGGGCGAAAATGCGGTTTTTATCCATATCAATGGCGGTTCGGATAAATTTATGAACATGGCGATCATAGCCTATCCACAAGTCGATAGCCTGCTGTCCCCAACTGATAATACGATCCAGCTTGCTTTGGAGATCAAAAACCAGTCTATCAACCAGTTCAGAACCATCACTATCCATATTAGCCGCCTGAATGCGCAATAGATTCGCCTGCAATTTGTCACCCGCTGCTTCTAATGTGTCCTGAAGCTCCCGCAATGTGCCGGAAGTTTCAGACAGCAACTGTTCACAATTGGCAATGGCGGCCTGCCAATCCTGATTAAGTAACGCGGCAATATCGGTTTTTACACCGTTTTGCTGTTCATCCATCAAGCGCTGGGACATATCAATGCTGTCAAAAATTTCAGCCACAGAATATTTGAGAGGTGCGAAGACATTGCGATGCCAATGGAATTCATCACCACCTTCTTCGGCTGCCTCAGCCGCACGATGCAATTCGTTAGCAACGATGGATAACTGCATGGAAAGGCGCAACGTGGAAAATTCACGCTGGCGAATATAGTAATCACTAATGCCTATCCCCAACGGGGTTAAACGATAGATAGCATTGCCATCAGCCAGTTCACTGGTAAAACGGTTAAGTAGCTTCTGACGAACCATATCGTTAATGGCATTATTCGCCCTGACGGATACCGCTTCAGAAGTCTGCTCAAAACCTTTACACACTTCACGGAAAGCATCCACCAGCTCTCCTTCACTCATTTCACCATCGAGCCGTTCACTGTTCAATACGGCAATTGCCAATAAAAAAGCCAATCGTTCTGGTGGCAACGAAATTGAAAAGTCATTTTTTCTGGCCCAGGACACAAGTTCAGGAACAGTCTGGGAATATTCACTCATAATTCGCTCTTTAAGGTAGGCTTGCGCGCCATCACATGAATGTAACGCCCCAGGCTGATATAGGGCTCTTGTCTGCAATAACGTTGTTCAAGTTCAAGCAACGCCGGAAAATCTGTGTTTTGTAATTGGCGGCTTTGCAGGTAATCGTGAAAAACCCTTACGCCAGTTTTACCGGTTATTTCCATCTTGAGTTCAGTCAGCCATTGGTATACCTGTTCCGGTACTAATGGATTCTGCGGAGATAGAGAACGTTTGCGGCGGCGCTGAATATTGGGTGTCGCCAAATGAAAATTACCCAAGATGGCATTACGCATGACCAACCCATTAGCATTATAAAACATTAATGAGAGTGCACCACCGGGCGTGATGATATCGCCCAATGTTTCTATTGCATCTTTTTGGTCAGTGATCCACTCCAATACAGCGTGAAATAGAATCAGATCAACCGGCTGTTCAATATGTTGGTGAATTTCCTGTACTGGGCTTTGGATAAATTGCATTTGATGGAGAACACCCCGCTCTTCCGCGTTGTGTTTCGCCCGCTGGATCATCTCTTCGGATAAGTCACAAAGTATGACCTGATGACCTAATTCAGCCAATTGACAAGCCATATTCCCTTCACCGCCCCCTGCATCTAAAATGCGTAAAGAGCGTTGAGGCAAATGGTTCAGCAATTCGTTAATATCCTGCCAGACAACGGCCTGCCTGATTTTACCCTTGGTTGTGCCGTAAATATTACGCGAAAATTTGTCTGCAATATCATCGAAATTGCGATCCCGCATGAAAAACTGCCCCACTTATAAGCTGAGTTTAATTTATCTATTGAGTAGTTAAGCTATCTACTGCTATTTTTGCTACTGTTATTTTGGCACAGTAATCATTTAATTAACTACTTTTAGCCTTAAATTCGCCCCTGCACGGCTGTAATTTAACCAAACAAAGGCCCATCAATGCTATTCCTGCTAAAAAAATATATCGGCTCGCTGCTAATGCCTTTGCCGCTGATTATTATCGCCTCTTTCATTGCGTTACTATTACTATGGTTCACCCGCTGGCAAAAAACGGGAAAAACTATTTTATCACTGAGTTGGCTTGCATTACTTTTATTTAGTTTACAGCCTATTGCCGACAAGCTCTTACTTCCTATTGAAGGGAAATATGTTCAACGCTATGAGCCTAAAACCACATCTGACACTATAGCTGATACTACCTCCATCGCCCCCGTAAAATATATTGTCGTTCTCGGCGGAGGTTTTACTTATAACCCTAAGTGGGCACCCAGTGCTAACCTTATCAGCAACAGCCTGCCCAGAGTCACCGAGGGCATTCGGTTATATTACCTTAATCCTGGCGCTAAAATGATTTTCACAGGCGGTAAAGGCGTAAATTCAATTAGCAGTGCAGAAGTTGCTGCTATGGTAGCACAATCTATGGGTATTCCTGTAGAAGACACCATAGCATTGAAAAAACCTTTGGATACAGAAGAAGAAGCTGCTGAGGTAGAAAAAGTCGTCGGGAAGCAATCTTTTATTCTTGTCACATCTGCCAACCATATGGAAAGGTCAATGAGATTCTTTGAACAACGTGGCCTACATCCCATCGCAGCCCCGGCCAACCAATTGGCTGTCACAACACCGCTCTATCCGTGGGAAAAATATCTCCCTTCTTCCTATTATTTCTCACACACAGAACGAGCTTGGTATGAGACA
Organism: Xenorhabdus entomophaga; assembly: GCF_037996725.1. Classification (NCBI taxonomy): domain Bacteria; kingdom Pseudomonadati; phylum Pseudomonadota; class Gammaproteobacteria; order Enterobacterales; family Morganellaceae; genus Xenorhabdus; species Xenorhabdus entomophaga. Next base: position 28,892 of record NZ_JBBMXH010000014.1, on the reverse strand, counting down.
TTAGGGCGTATCTGGCAATCTATTAAACCTATTAATAAAGACATAGACACTGAAAAGCCATCAGAGCCCCAGCCTAAAAATGGTGAGAAAAATATCGCCAAATAGAAAAGAACAAAACTGAAAAAAGAGAATGCCGCTATACGGCATTCTCTTTTAAATCACATTCAATTAATACTCATGCCAATAGAGATCAGAGCGCTGCAAAAACTTTTCTAACTGTTTCCAGATCTTCTGGAGTATCCACACCTGCACCCGGCGCTTGCAATGCTTTTGCTACATGGATTTTTTCACCGTACCAAAGCACCCGTAATTGTTCGAGCATCTCGATATTTTCCAACGGACTTGGAGTCCATTGAACATAGCGCCGGATAAACCCTGCCCGATACGCATAAATTCCGATATGGCGCAGGAAATTGTCTCCGATAGTTTCTTTTGACTGCATAAAGCGGTCACGTTCCCATGGAATGGTAGCGCGGGAAAAGTAGAGCGCATAACCTTTAGCATCCATAACAACTTTAACAGCATTGGGATTGAATGCTTCTTCTGCATCTTTAATTTGCACAGCAAGTGTTGCCATTCCAGCATCACTGCCAGCCAGGTTATCAGCCACTTGCTTAATGATTTGTTCTGGAATAAGCGGTTCGTCGCCCTGCACATTCACAATGATTTCATCATCAGCAAATTGGTATTTATCGATAACTTCCGCCAGCCGTTCTGTGCCTGAATGATGGTTTTCGCTTGTCATGCAGGCTTCACCGCCTGCGGCAATCACTGCATCAAAAACGTCTTGATTATCTGTTGCCACAATAACCCGGGCAGCGCCAGAACGGGCTGCCCGTTCCATAACACGTACAATCATGGGCTTGCCATGAATATCGGCCAGTGGTTTTCCGGGCAAGCGCGTTGAAGAAAAGCGAGCTGGAATGATAACGGTAAACATAGGTTACTTGTTTTCCTCTGTAGGCAAGACTCGTGCTTCATGCTCTAGCAACACAGGAATACCATCACGGACAGGAAATGCGAGGCGGTTAAATTTGCAAATCAGTTCAAAGTTTTCTTTATCGTAACTGAGCTTGCCATGACATACCGGACAAGCAATGATTTCGAGTAAACGGTGATCCATATATCCCCCAAAAGACGGGCCTTCAATTTAATGCGGCCCAGAATACCACAAGCGATGTCTCACCGTTAACTCTGTTATTTTGTTAAATGAGTGGTTCACTCTGGGATCAAGGCTCGAATCTCATTCAGTACTTTCTGCCCTTCTTCTTCAGGCAAAACTGCATTGACGGGTAAATACCACCAGTTAGGCTGAGCGAATTGGAAACACTTTACCGCATCTTTTTCTGTCATCAGCAGATTTTGCTCACTGTTCGCCAAAGCCAGTAACTGAGATTTTTCATAAGAGTGATGGTCAGCAAAAGCATGGGTTTCCTGTAGACTTGCGCCCAATTGTTGCAATGTCGCAAAAAAACGCGGTGGATGACCAATCCCTGCCATTGCAATTGTATTTGGAATATCAGTGACGTTTCGCATCTCGCCCGTTAACAGGTTAACGGCCAATTCCCCTTTCAGAGTCATCGGCAATTCCCCTGCCTGAGCCGTTCCACCATTAACAATAATGGCATTGACGGTATTCAAGCGCCCGGCCAGTTCCCGCATCGGCCCTGCGGGTAGCCAACAACCATTACCAAAACGACGAACGCCATCAATCACTACAATCTCATAATCACGTTGTAAAGCGTAATGTTGGAGACCGTCATCCGTAACCACGATATCAATAGGGGTATGAGCCAATAATGCTTCAATAGCATTAGCACGTTTTGGTGCAACTGCAACAGGCGCACCAGTACGACGACGAATTAAAACAGGCTCATCTCCTGCCTGTGCTGTAGTCACTTCATCTGTCACGAGCAGAGGATAATATTCCGATTTCCCTCCATAGCCACGGGAAACAACACCAACCCGATAACCTTTTTGTTGCAGCTGTTCTACCAGCCAAATAACAACAGGGGTTTTGCCATTTCCCCCTGCCGTCAGGTTACCAACCACAATGACAGGTACAGGTGCTTTCCAAGAGCGGCTCAACCCCATTTTATAACTTAATCGACGTAAACCACTTACCAGCCCATAAAGGGCTGATAAGGGTAATAGCGCAATATAAAGCCATGAACGGCCTGACCATATCTTTTCAATCATTGACCAAACTGCATCCGATGTAATTGAGCATATGCGCCCTCGTGTTCCAATAGAGCGACATGGTTGCCTCGTTCCAGAATATTACCATCTTCAATGACGATAATTTCATCAGCATTTTCAATAGTGGAAAGACGGTGAGCAATCACCAATGAGGTTCTGTTTTTCTGCAATTCATCCAATGCGGCTTGAATCGCACGTTCAGATTCTGTATCCAATGCTGAAGTTGCCTCATCCAGAATCAGAATTGGCGAATCACGCAATAAAGCACGGGCAATAGCGATACGCTGACGTTGACCACCGGAAAGCAAGACACCATTTTCACCTATCATGGTATCAAGGCCGTTATCCAGTTTTTTGATAAAGTCCATTGCGTAGGCCATTTCCGCTGCACGTTCGATCTCTTCACGGCTGAATTGTCCTTCGCTGGCGTAAGCAATGTTATTAGCGACAGTATCGTTGAACAGGTGCACATTTTGCGACACCAACGCAATTTGATTACGCAGTGAAGCCAACGTATATTCGCGCAGATCATGACCATCCAATATAATTTCCCCTTCATTCACGTCATAAAAACGGGTGAGGAGATTAGCGATTGTCGATTTACCTGATCCAGAACGACCAACCAATGCGACTGCTTTGCCTGCTGGTATCGTCATTGAAATCTTTTTCAAGGCTGGATGATCTTTGGTTGGATAGCAGAAAGTCACATCGCGGAATTCGATATTGCCTTTTGCTTTTTTGATTTCCAGTTTGCCATTATCCTTTTCCTGTTCCATATCCAGAATGGCAAACAAAGTCTGGCAAGCAGCCATGCCACGTTGAAACTGCGCATTAACGTTAGTCAGTGACTTCAATGGACGCATCAAGGCAATCATGGATGAAAACACAACAGTAATTTTTCCTGCTGTCAAAGCCCCCATAATTTCAGGGAAGCTGGCCGCATACAGGATAAACGCCAATGCAAATGAAGCAATAAGCTGAATAATCGGGTCTGAAATAGAATCAGCAGAAACCATTTTCATGCCTTGCTGGCGCATATGGTTACTGACCTTGTTAAAACGCTCCGTTTCAACTTTTTGGCCACCAAATATTAAAACCTCTTTATGCCCTTTCAGCATCTGTTCGGCACTGGTCGTCACCATTCCCATGCTATTCTGCATATTTTTACTGATATTACGAAAACGCACGGAAACAAGGCGGATAACACCTGCAACGATCGGCGCAATCACAATCAAAATGAGGGACAGCTCCCAGCTGTAATAGAACATCAGGATAAACAGGCCAATAATTGATGCCCCTTCCCTGACGACTGTCACCAATGCGCTAGAAGAGGAAGAAGCAACCTGTTCTGAATCATATGTGATGCGAGAAAGTAATGTCCCCGTAGATTGCTGGTCAAAAAAGGAAACTGGCATGCCCATCATATGGTTAAACAGGCGCCGACGCATCTGCATAACCACTTTGCCAGATACCCAAGAGATGCAATAACTTGATATAAAACCAGATATGCCACGTAACAGCATCAATCCGATAACAACCAGTGGCATCCACTTCAATACACTAATGTCTGCCTTACCAAAACCCTCATCCAACAAAGGCTTTAACAAGGAAAGCATTAATGTATCACCGGCAGCATTGATAATTAGTGCAACCGCCGCAACTGACAGCCCGACCTTAAATGGTGTGATGATCGGCCACAATCGGCGAAAGGTCTGCCAGGTAGAAAGGTCTTTATCATTCATTATTGAGTTACCAAAACCAAAAGAAATAGCGGCTCATTCTACTCATGATCACCGCGAATACCAAACCACTGATGATACCATCGTGATACTATTTGTTGTCGATAACCTTCTAATTTAATGTGATCAAAATAAAAATAGCCGGTTATTTGACCAGAAACTGCGGTGCTACTCCATTGAATACCCGCATTTTTATAACGTTGTTTCACTTTAGCGGAAGGTAATCTCCACGGGCTATAGCGTGCAACTGAAGTCAACGCATATTCAGGCATGACTTTACGTATAAATATCGCGGTAGAGGAAGTATTACTCCCATGATGAGGAACTTGTAATATTGTGGCATTCAGTTCACCCTTCTCAAGTTCCAATAAGCGATATTCCCCCTGTTTCTCCAAATCACCTGTTAATAACAGACTGTATTTACCATCATCAATGCGAATCACGCAAGATTGATTATTTCCAACGACAGTTGCTTTTTCTGGCGGCCAGAGAACTTTAAAATTCAGCCCCTGCCACAGCCACTGTTTACCACGGATACAAGGTAAATGAGATTGATTCAGCAAAGGACTTCTAATTTGGATATCAGGGTAGTTGTCTCTGAGGTGTTCTACACCTCCTGTATGATCCAAATGATCATGGCTCAGGATTATTTGTTCTGCCGTCAATCGGTGCCAACGCAAATAAGGCACAATGACTTTTTCTGCCATACTGCCTGTTTCCCAGCGATTCCCTGTATCGAAAATTATCGCTTTCCCGCCCTTATCAATCACTACCGCCAGTCCGTGACCAATATCCAGCATGGAAAAACGCCATTGATGCTCATCAGAGCGTATTGAATAACAAGCAATAATGCTAATTGAAACTCCCAATAACCCTTTATAAGATTTCCACCAACCAAGACGCCAAATAACAACAAAAAACCAGCCGGCAAGCGTAATAACGATAGGATAATGCCCTGTTTCAATCCATGAGTGCGTTAAAATGGATAAAGGAGCCAAAGCAAAAGAAACACTGTAATCAACAAGTTGCCATAAGAACGGTTGGATAAGGGGAAGAAAAACACAAACTAATCCTGACATCACTAATGGCACAGATAAGAAAGAAATAATTGGAACAGCCCACAGATTAGCAACCAATGATGAAATATTAACGCCCTGAAATAACAAAAGCTGCAACGGTAACAACATTAGTATCATTCCCAATTGCATATGCAATCCACGCAGCCAAACCCATTTCCAACCATGACGCATTCTTTCTGGCAAGGGTATCCAGTGAAACCAAAATAGCAGTGCCATCACTGCGGTAAATGAAAGCCAAAAACTGTCGGAAAGTATTGCTAAAGGATCAAAAAATAAAATAAGCGCGGCACTCCATAAAGCCCATTGCCATGAAAAACAAAGCCTATTTTTACATCTCAGATACACCCACAACGTTAGCCCCAATATTGCCCGAATAGCCGGAATTCCCCATCCAGATAACCACCCATACAGCACGGCGGTTAACCAGCCTATAATTAATGGGAAGCAAAATCCAATCCATTTTGCAGGGAAGAAAAATTGTGCCATTCTTGCAAAACTCCAACCAAATAAGCTGGCCATTGCAATATGCAGCCCTGAAATTGCTATTAAATGTGCAATACCTGTCTGCTGTAACAGCAGGCGGGTAGGTTTATCCAACCAGGCTCTTTCGCCGAACGAAAGCGCCAACGCAATCCCTGCATGTTTTAATGACTGAATTTCTGGCAGAAGCTTATTAATGAAATTTTGTCGGAGGCTACAGTTTTTATTGAGTAATTTTGCCTGAATAATTTTTCCATTCAACGGCTGGCGAATAGAAAGTGAATATCGCTGGTTATCATAACTACCATGGTTTAATTGGGCATGAACAGGTCTGAGTTTCATTGTAACCTGCCATTTTTGGCCTGCGCATAATTGCTCTTGTGAACTCCATAATACCGATGCGTATAAAGCGGGGAAAATATATTTTCCATCACTTTCAATCAACCGAATGCGGTAACGTGCTTTTTGCTCACTCTCTTTCGTTTTATCTTCCAATGTTACGCTATCAATCATAACCGTTGCAGAACGAGTAGTTTCACTAAAATACGTTATTTTCGCTAATATCTGATGACCATGCCAACAACCGAAAATAAATGCCCATAATCCTATGGACATCACTCGAATGAACTTATAAGGCAAAAATAAAGATAAAATTGCAAGAAAAAGCAGGAAATTTATGATCTTTTGTTGAGGGAGTTCAGAAAGGAATAATAAAGGAAAAATGCCCAATACAACGGCTAGCGCAACCAAATTCAAACTGATAATGGGTGTTTTTTTCCACCAGGGACTGTATAAAAAATTAAAGATGAAGAAAATTATAGGCTGCATCCATTTATGCCTCTGCGTTGATATTCCATTCACGCCAGAGAGCCTATTGCATAATCAATATCACCACCAGTCGGATGAATGTCATTATGGAATCGCTTCGCAAATTAATTTTCAGGCAACAGAAACAACTCCCAAGGTAATGCGATTCTCTTCGCAAAAAATCAGATACACAAAAAAACGGCACCCTAAAGTGCCGTTAATTTAATTAAGTAATAACTGATATCTTAGCTATCGCTATAGATATTCACGCGGTCACGTAACTCTTTACCCGGCTTAAAGTGGGGAACGTATTTGCCGTCCAATTCCACTTTATCACCCGTTTTAGGGTTACGACCCACACGCGGAGCGCGGTAGTGAAGAGAAAAGCTGCCGAATCCGCGAACTTCAATACGTTCACCTGTGGCTAATGTTTCAGCCATATGATCAAGCATTTCTTTCACTGCATCTTCAACGGCTTTGGCCGGCATGTGAGATTGTTGCTCTGCAAGTCTTTCGATTAATTCAGACTTGGTCATAGTACCTCCCTAAACTACCGTATTCGGGTAATACTCTCGTTTAAGAAAATATTACCCGCCGTTATTGACTTAGATTATTCGCCTTTAGCTGCTTTGAAAGCTTCAGCCATTGCGTTGTTAGCGAAGTTTGTATCTTCTTGTTTGTTCACAGAAGCGATAGCGTCTTTTTCATCAGCTTCGTCTTTTGCACGAACAGACAGGTTGATTACGCGATTCTTGCGGTCAACGCCAACATATTTAGCTTCAACTTCATCGCCAACGTTCAGAACTTGAGTTGCATCTTCAACGCGGTCACGAGAAGCTTCTGATGCACGCAGGTAACCTTCAACGCCGTCAGCTAATTCAACTGTAGCACCTTTTGCATCAACTGCAGTTACTTTACCAGTAACAATTGTACCTTTCTTGTTTACAGACAGGTAATTGTTGAATGGATCTTCTGCCAGTTGTTTGATGCCCAGAGAGATACGCTCACGCTCTGCATCAACTTGCAGAACTACAGCAGCAATTTCGTCGCCTTTCTTGTATTCACGAACTGCTTCTTCGCCTGCAACGTTCCAGGAGATGTCAGACAGGTGAACCAGACCGTCGATGCCGCCGTCCAGACCGATGAAGATACCGAAGTCAGTGATAGACTTGATCTTACCTTCAACGCGGTCGTTTTTGTTGTGAGTCTCAGCAAATTGCTGCCAAGGGTTAGATTTACACTGCTTCAGGCCCAGGGAGATACGACGACGTTCTTCATCGATATCCAGAACCATAACTTCCACAACATCACCAACGTTAACAACTTTGGATGGGTGGATGTTTTTGTTGGTCCAATCCATTTCTGAAACGTGTACCAGACCTTCAACGCCTTCTTCGATTTCAACGAAGCAGCCGTAGTCAGTCAGGTTAGTTACGCGACCAGTCAGTTTAGTACTTTCTGGATAACGTTTAGCGATTGCTACCCATGGATCTTCGCCCAATTGCTTCAGACCCAGAGATACGCGAGTACGCTCACGGTCGAATTTCAGTACTTTAACTGTGATTTCATCGCCCACATTGACGATTTCGCTTGGGTGTTTAACACGTTTCCAAGCCATATCAGTAATGTGCAGCAGGCCATCAACGCCGCCCAGATCAACGAATGCACCGTAGTCAGTCAGGTTCTTAACGATACCTTTAACTTCCATGCCTTCTTGCAGATTTTCCAGCAGCTGATCGCGCTCTGCACTGTTTTCAGATTCGATAACAGCACGACGAGAAACAACTACGTTGTTGCGTTTCTGATCCAGCTTGATGACTTTGAACTCAAGCTCTTTGCCTTCAAGGTGAGCAGTGTCACGAACTGGGCGAACGTCAACCAGTGAACCTGGCAGGAACGCACGGATACCGTTCAGTTCTACAGTAAAGCCGCCTTTAACTTTGCCATTGATAACACCAGTGACAGTTTCAGCTTCTTCGTATGCTTTTTCCAGCATCAGCCATGCTTCGTGACGTTTTGCTTTTTCACGGGACAGGATAGTTTCACCGAAACCATCTTCTACCGCATCCAGAGCTACGTCGATTTCATCGCCAACTTGGATTTCCAGCTCGCCTTGAGCGTTTTTGAATTGTTCTACAGGAATTGCAGATTCAGATTTCAGACCTGCGTCAACCAATACAATGTCTTTATCGATAGCAACTACAACACCACGTACGATTGCACCTGGACGAGTTTCAATAGCCTGTAGGGATTCTTCAAAGAGTTGAGCAAAAGATTCTGTCATGTTAATGATCTTCAAGGTTTTTAATTAACGTCCATTTAGCATCCGGCCGAATGGGGTTGTTTTACATACCTCGCAACGTCTCCCTGTTACAAGGTGTTTTGGTATGCCAGCATATTTCACTACCCACACACCAGAATTCTATATACATCTTCTTGATATGCTACTGCAATAGCATATTCGCGAAAATTAATGCTTATGCTGGTATTTCCAGCGCATTTTTCGCATAAGTCAGTGCTTTATCAATCACTTCTTCGATAGACATGCTGGTCGAGTCTAAGATCAATGCATCTTGTGCAGGCACTAATGGCGCAGCTGCCCGATTGCGGTCACGGAAATCTCGTTCCTGTATTTCGGACAAAAGGCGTTCAAAGTTAACACTAAAACCTTTCTCCTGCAACTGTAACATGCGTCTACGGGCGCGTTCTTCTGCACTTGCATCAAGAAATATCTTCACTGGCGCATCAGGAAACACAACCGTTCCCATGTCACGACCATCCGCAATCAGGCCAGGAGAGATGCGGAAAGCCCGCTGACGACGCAAGAGCGCTTCACGGACACGCGGAAATGTTGCTGCCTGCGAAGCCGTATTCCCGACAGTTTCGGTACGGATTTCATTGCTGACATCTTCGCCTTCCAAAATAACCCGAAGCTTGCCATTTGCAGGCACAAAACGAACATCCAGATTGGCAGCCAGAGGAACCAGGGCGTCTTCAGACTGGATATCTACCTGATGGTGGATAGCAGCCAGTGCCAGCACACGATAAATGGCGCCTGAATCAAGTAATTGCCAATTTAACGCTTCTGCCAATGCCTGACACAGTGTTCCCTTGCCAGCACCACTTGGCCCATCAACGGTTATTACAGGGGCTATCGCCGCCATCATTCTCCTCCTTTTCGCATAACATTCGCACAACAGACAGGTCATCTACCGAATGCGGGAATTGCTCAATTAACAAGCAATAAAAAGTCTGACTTATTATACGCACTCAGCAGATGAGCGAAACACTATTCCTATCTATTTTGTATTTTGACTGAGCTTTTCAAGTTGATTGAAATAATCAGGGAATGTTTTTGCTGTACAACCTGGATCAAGAATGGTGATTGGCGTATCCGACAAGGCCACCAGCGAAAAACACATCGCAATCCGGTGATCATTATAGGTTTCAATTTCAGCATGGTTGAGTGTTTTTGGTGGAATTACGCGGATATAGTCATGCCCTTCTTCTACTTCTGCGCCTATTTTGCGTAATTCAGTCGCCATTGCATTGAGTCGATCCGTTTCTTTTACCCGCCAGTTATAGATATTGCGGATAACCGTTTCTCCCTGAGCAAACAGAGCCGTTGTTGCAATGGTCATGGCGGCATCAGGAATTGCATTCATGTCCATATCAATGCCAGTTAATGTACCGCGCTCGCATTCAACAAAGTCATCACCCCAACGAATAATTGCGCCCATTTTCTCCAGTACATTGGCAAATTTGGTATCCCCTTGCAGGCTATTTCTGCCAATACCTGTAACACGCACCGTTCCGCCTTTAATCGCCGCCGCTGCCAGAAAATAAGATGCTGATGAAGCATCTCCTTCTACTAAATACTGCCCCGGAGACAAATATTGTTGCTGTCCTTTAATGTAAAAAATCTGATATTGGTGATTACTTACCGTCACGCCAAAGCTTTTCATCAGCGCCAACGTAATATCAATATAAGGTTTAGAAACCAAATCACCTTGGATATGGATTTCTGTATCGTTATCCGCCAAGGGTGCAGCCATTAGCAAGGCTGTCAGGAATTGGCTCGAAACACTGCCGTCTACGGTAACTTTTCCTCCAGAAAATCCGCCCTTGATGTGCAGTGGCGGATAATTTTCCTGTTCAAGATAGACAATTTCTGCCCCACCTTGACGCAGGGCATCTACCAAGTGACCAATTGGGCGCTCTTTCATTCGTGGTTCACCAGTCAGCACTACGTTATTGCCGCCTAAGCATAGTGCCGCTGCCAATGGGCGCATTGCTGTACCAGCATTACCCAAAAACAGTTCTATCCCACTTTTACCCGCAATACGCCCCCCAATACCATCGACTTCACAAATGGTACGGTCGCCGGACAGGCGATAGGAAATACCTAACGCAGTCAGAGCATTAAGCATGTAACGAATATCGTCACTATCCAATAAATTAGTGAGCCGGGTCGTTCCTTTAGCAAAAGCAGCAAGTAACAGAGCACGATTGGAAACACTCTTAGAGCCGGGCAGGTTAATTGTTCCATTAATACGGAAAATAGGTTGTAACGTCAGGGATTGCATAAGGAAGGGTGTCTCCGGTTTTTAACACACTATATTTTTAATTTGGTTTGTGGGATAAAGCGAGAATATTAATATCGGGAGGTTCTATCCTCCCGATGAGAAAAAACATTATGCGTTATGGCGTTCAAAATCAGCCATAAACTCAGCCAACGCTTTTATACCTTCATAAGGCATAGCGTTATAAATGGAAGCACGAGCACCACCTGCAACTTTGTGTCCTTTCAATGCGTGTAGCCCACTTGCGTATGCCCCTTCCAAAAACTGACCATCCAGCGCCGGATTAGCCAATTGGAATGGAACATTCATGATAGAACGGTTTTGAGGTGCAACCCGGTTGATATACAAATCGCTATTATCAATGGCACGATAGAGGTGTTCTGCTTTTGCATGATTGCGTTTTTTGATTTCTTGCAGCCCTCCCTGCTCTTTCAGCCATTTGAATACCATGCCAGACAGATACCATGCAAATGTGGGGGGGGTGTTGTACATAGAGCCGTATTGAGCTTGCACGGTATAATCCAGAATGGATGGAGTATGTTTGTGTGCTTTACCCAATAGGTCTTCACGGATAATGACCACGGTAATTCCTGCTGGCCCAATATTTTTTTGTGCGCCGGCATAAATAACGCCATAACGACTAACATCAATGGGTGCAGAGAGAATGGTTGAAGAATAATCGGCAATCACAATTTTATCATCACCAAAATCAGGCTCTTCAAAAATTGCAACGCCTTCAATCGTTTCATTAGGGCAATAATGGATATAAGCGGCATCACTGCTCAAAGCCCATTCACTCATCGGCTTCACACTGGTTACGCCCTCTGTTTCCATCCTGATATCAATGACGTTTGGTGTGCAATATTTTTCTGCTTCTTTCGCTGCACATTCAGACCAATAGCCACTAACAATATAATCTGCTGTTGTTTTGTCACCCAGTAAATTCAGTGGCAATGCTGAGAATTGCCCACGAGCCCCACCATGGCAAAAAAGCACCTTGTAATTCTCAGGTATTGCTAATAAATCTCGGAGATCTTTTTCTGCTTCTGCCGCAACAGCCACAAATTCTTTGCTGCGGTGGCTAATTTCCATCACCGATGTTCCCAGGCCGTGCCAGCTACAAAGCTCCTGTTCTGCACGGCGCAATACTTCTGCTGGTAACATAGCTGGACCAGCGCTGAAATTATATACCTGACTCATTAACCTCAACCTCACCCTATCAATGGATACAAATAAAATCGGACCTATTGGTTTTATCACTCCCGCTCTACCGCTGCAATGGTTATTAGAAAATTGTTGCAATTTATTGTAAAATAGGTCATTTAGCTATCTTATTAATGGTCGGAATATTAAAAATAGTTCATGTCAATTAATATGTAAAAATTGATAAATAAAATCTTTTAGTTAAAACCAAGATCAATACTTAATCATTTGAATAAATACAACGTATTGGTTAAGTAAATAATTTTTTAAAATAACATTTTTTAGTAGGTTAATAAAATAAGATTGTCTGTAGATAATATGGCATCAGAAATAGACAATATCCATTATGTCCAATTACAGAACTATCCAACTTATTGGGTTACATTAGATCATTATGCTGCATCAATAATATATAAAAACATCAATGGAGTGGTTAAAGAGCAATTTAGAAAAAGCCTATTCCAGAGGAAAAGTAAGTATTCTTAATTTTCATGATGGCGCTGAACACTTCACTCAAAAAAAATACTGATGAACAGAAAAAAGAATTCAAGATTTTCAAAGTAGTTGTGGGAAATAAATTTTCTAACTTAGTCAGTAGAATTAAAAATTAGAATATAAAAAGGCGCATTTAATGCGCCTTTTTATATAATTAAATCAGGAATTAATACTTACTGAACATATCCTGAATTTTTGCCACATCAGTAGTCTGAGTCAGCGCCAATTGCAGAAGAATGCGCGCTTTCTGTGGGTTCAAACGCTCAGACGCTACAAATCCATACTTGCTGTCGTTAACTTCCGCATTCTTGGTCGTGTAACCAAAAGGAATACGGCTGGAGCGCACAACAACAACACCCTCTTTAGCTGCTTTAGTCAACGTATCGAAAATGGATTTATAGATATTACCGTTACCTACACCCGCACTAATAATGCCCTGATAACCATTTTCAACGAAAGCTTTCGCTGGCAGATCAGATGCGTTGGAGTAGTTATAAACAATGCCAACTTTTGGCAGTTTGTCCAATTCGCTAACATCAAAAGCCGCTTTGTTAGTTTTTACTGGCGCTGCGGAATAGTAGTTAACTTTGCCGTTATGAACAAAACCCTGTGCACCGGAATTTACAGCCTGAAATGCCTGAACTTCCGTTGTGCTCAATTTACCGATATCACGACCATGGATAACGGAATCATTCATCGCCAGCAAAACGCCACGGTTTGCAGAGTTTTTATCCGCAGCAACAACAACCGCGTTGTACAAGTTCAATGGACCATCAGCACCCAAAGCGGTGGATGGGCGCATAGCACCAACCATCACGATAGGTTTTTGGCATTGAGTCGTTAAATCAAGGAAGTAAGCTGTTTCTTCCATGGTATCAGTACCATGGGTGATAACGAAACCATCGGTTTTATCACAATCGGCATTGATTTTTTTCGCCAGAGTCAACCAAACCTGATCGTTCATGTCCTGCGAACCAATGCTAACAACTTGCTCGCCTTTTAAATCAGCAATATTTCTGATTGCCGGAACTGCGTTCAGCAATGAATCAACACCGACTTTACCTGCGGTATAACTAGATTGAGTTGCAGATTCACCACCCCCGGCAATCGTACCACCAGTTGCCAGAACAGTAATGTTTGGCAAAGCGAAAGCAGAACCGCTAACTAAAGCCAGAAAACCGGCTATTGCTGTTATTTTAGTCTTTTTCATTATTCAACCTCTTGTAAAAAAAGCCATTTTATTATGTAAACCAAGAATAAATAAACTCTAATTAACAATAATTTTTGGGAATTGATAGAGCGGATAAAAAAAACGCCGTATGATATGCGGTCTTTAGCATAAATTGAAGTGAATCACGATGACGCAAACCTATATCCCAGGCAAAGATGCCGCATTGGAAGACTCCATTAATCGTTTCCAGCACAAGCTGGAATCTCTCGGTTTTAATATTGAAGAAGCCTCATGGCTGAATCCTGTACCAAATGTCTGGTCAGTACATATCCGCGATCGTGACTGCCCTCTGTGCTTTACCAATGGCAAGGGAGCCAGCAAAAAAGCAGCATTGGCTTCTGCATTGGGAGAATATTTTGAACGTCTATCGACAAACTATTTTTTTGCTGACTTTTACCTTGGCGATACTGTTGCCAAAGGCGAATTTGTTCATTATCCGAATGAAAAATGGTTCCCTCTGCCGGAAGATGATTCTCTGCCAGAAGGGATTTTAGATGAGCGCCTGCATCGTTTTTACGATCCAGATAATGCGCTCTGCGCCAGCCAATTGATTGACCTGCAATCGGGTAATGAGAAACGTGGTATCTGTGCCTTACCCTTCACGCGCCAATCGGATAATCAGGCGATTTATATTCCGATGAACATTATCGGAAATTTGTATGTTTCAAACGGCATGTCCGCCGGAAATACCATGAACGAAGCCCGCGTTCAGGGGTTGTCTGAAGTGTTCGAACGTTATGTGAAAAACCGCATTATCGCAGAACGCATCAGCTTGCCTGAAATTCCACAGGATATGATGAACCGCTATCCTGCCGTAGTTGAAGCAGTCAGCAAATTGCAGGAAGAAGGCTTCCCGCTTTATTGCTACGATGCCTCGCTCGGTGGTCAATTCCCTGTAATTTGTGTTGTATTGTTCAATCCGAATAATGGTACTTGCTTCGCATCCTTTGGTGCTCATCCTGATTTTGGCGTTGCGCTGGAACGCACTGTTACAGAGCTGTTGCAAGGGCGTAGCCTGAAAGATCTGGATGTCTTTACTCCACCAAGTTTTGATGATGAAGAAGTCTCTGAACATACTAATCTGGAAACTCACTTTATTGATTCGAGCGGTGCGATCAGTTGGGATCTTTTCAAACAGGATGCCGATTATGAGTTTGCTGCTTGGAGTTTCAGTGGCACGACAGAGGAAGAGTTTGCCACTCTGATGGGAATCTTTAATACACTGGATGCTGAAGTCTACATTGCAGATTACGAACATCTTGGCGTTTACGCATGTCGTATTCTGGTTCCCGGCATGTCAGATATTTATCCGGTTGAAGATTTACACATTGCCAATAACACGATGGGCACACATCTGCGTGACACGATCCTGACATTACCGGACAGCCAATGGCAGCCGGAAGAATATCTTGCCTTCCTCGAACTATTGGACGATGAAGGGCTGGATGATTTCACCCGCGTTCGTGAATTATTGGGTATTGCTGCGGGTAAAGATAACGGCTGGAGCAATCTGCGTATCGGTGAACTGAAATCTATGCTGGCACTGGCTGGTAACGACCTGGAACAAGCCCTGATCTGGGTTGAATGGACACAGGATTTCAATGCCTCTGTCTTTACCGCTGAGAGAGCTAATTACTATCGCTGCCTGCAAACACTGCTGCTATTGACTCAGGAAGAAGATCGCGAACCAGCACAGTATTACCAAGCATTCGTTAAGATGTATGGGCAAGATACTGTTGATGCTGCTTCCGCTGCTATTGTTGGAGAGAACTGTTTCCACGGTTTATGGTCTGTTGATTCAGAATTAAAAGCATTGCCCGCGCATCAGGCATTGTTGAATGCTTATGAAAAACTGCAAAAAGCTAAGCGTGAGTTTTGGGCAAAATAATTAAACTGTTACTTTAAAGTTTATTAACCATAAAAAGTAAAATTCAGGTTAAATATAATTTATTTTAAAACAACAAATAAATGACAATTTAACCTGTTATTTTACTTTCCCACCTGAAACTCCCAAAACCCTCCGTATAAAATATTTTTATAAATTTTAAAAAATATTTTTCATTATAAATCAAAATATTAAAATAAAAACCCTGCATTTTGCCAACCATGGCTCGCCAAACTTTCGGGCTAATATGATCCATATCAAATTCAGGTCAATGTCCATTTGTTACTATCATTGCGTGCTACAATTATTTAAGGATAAAGAGAGTGTTAGGATGAAAACTGACAACCCTTTTAATTTATTTCCACCTGCTGTAATGGCACAAATCGCTGATGATAGTGGTGTATATAAAGTCAATAAACACCCCACAGTGACGTACTTATCGGCAATCATGGCAGGTGTGTTTATCTCCATTGCTTTTGTTTTTTATATTACGGCAACAACAGGAACCTCATCCATTCCTTATGGATTAGCAAAATTGACGGGCGGGATCTGCTTTTCCCTTGGCTTGATGCTGGTGGTTATATGTGGTGTTGATCTTTTCACTTCCACGGTATTGACGATCATTTCAAAAGCAACGGGGCGCATTACGTGGCCACAGATGTTCAAGAACTGGATTAATGTTTATATCGGTAATCTGATTGGCGCATTATTTTTTGTGGCCCTAATTTGGTTCTCAGGCCAGTATGCCGTTGCCAATGGTGCCTGGGGGCTGAATGTATTACAGACAGCGGATCATAAAATGCACCATACCTTTATTGAAGCGGTATGTTTGGGTATTTTAGCCAATTTGATGGTCTGCCTTGCGGTTTGGATCAGCTATGCCGGACGCAGTTTGACCGATAAATTATTCGCGTTGATACTCCCGATTGGGATGTTTGTTGCCAGCGGCTTTGAACACAGTATCGCTAATATGTTTTTAATTCCGTTCGGGATCGTCATCAGAAACTTCGCGCCAGATGAATTCTGGATGAAAGTGGGAGCAACCCCCGAACAGTTTTCTCAACTCACCATTTCGAACTTTATTACCGATAATCTGATCCCTGTAACGATAGGTAACATTATTGGTGGTGCTGTATTAGTTGGGTTGACTTACTGGTTTATTTATTTACATGGCGGCAAAAAGCATTAACTGTGCCTCTACGCCAGATTTATTAAAATTTCCACTGTTAAAAGGTAGAAGTATCATGTCCGAGTTAAATGAAAAATTTTCTGTAGCATGGCAAGGCTTTAACGAGGGTAGCTGGCAAAATGAAGTCAATGTTCGTGATTTCATCCAGAAAAACTATACTCCGTATGAAGGTGATGAATCATTCCTTGCAGGCGCCACAAAAGAGACTGATATTTTGTGGGAAAAAGTCATGGAAGGTATCAAAATCGAAAACCGTACTCATGCACCGGTAGATTTTGATACTAACGTTGCGTCTACAATTACCTCTCATGATGCTGGTTATATTGCAAAAGATCTGGAACAAATCGTTGGCCTGCAAACTGAAGCACCGCTGAAACGTGCCATTATTCCATTTGGCGGCATTAAAATGGTTGAAAGTTCCTGCAAAGCCTATAACCGCGAACTGGATCCAAAACTGAAACAGATTTTCACTGAATATCGTAAAACCCACAATCAGGGGGTATTCGATGTTTATACACCTGATATCCTGAAATGCCGTAAATCTGGTGTATTGACTGGACTGCCTGATGCTTATGGCCGTGGACGCATTATCGGTGATTATCGTCGTGTTGCGCTATACGGTATTGACTTCCTGCGTGATGAAAAATATGCCCAGTTCACTTCCCTACAGGAAAAACTGGAAAACGGCGAAGATCTGGAATCGACTATCCGCCTGCGCGAAGAAATTTCTGAACAGCACCGTGCTCTTGGTCAAATGAAAGAGATGGCAGCGAAATATGGCTACGATATCTCCAACCCGGCTACCAATGCCAAAGAAGCGGTACAATGGACTTATTTTGCCTATCTGGCAGCAGTTAAATCTCAGAACGGCGCAGCAATGTCCTTCGGTCGTGTTTCCAGCTTTCTGGATATCTACATCGAACGCGATATTAACGCGGGTAAACTGACAGAAGAGCAAGCCCAAGAGCTGATCGATCATCTGGTCATGAAACTGCGCATGGTGCGTTTCCTGCGTACTCCAGAATATGATGAGCTGTTCTCCGGTGACCCAATCTGGGCAACTGAATCACTGGCAGGTATGGGTTTAGACGGTCGTACTCTTGTAACTAAAAACAGCTTTCGTTTCCTGAACACACTGTACACCATGGGGCCATCCCCAGAGCCTAACATGACCATTCTGTGGTCTGAAAAACTGCCGATTAGCTTCAAAAAATTCGCAGCAAAAGTTTCTATCGATACTTCATCTCTGCAATATGAAAACGATGATTTAATGCGTCCCGACTTCAACAGCGATGACTATGCTATCGCATGCTGCGTCAGCCCAATGATCGTCGGTAAACAAATGCAGTTCTTCGGTGCCCGTGCAAACCTTGCAAAAACCATGTTGTATGCCATCAACGGCGGCGTGGATGAAAAACTGAAAATGCAGGTTGGCCCGAAAGAAGAGCCAATGAAAGACGCAGTGCTTGATTATGACAAAGTGATGGATCGCATGGATCACTTCATGGATTGGTTGGCAAAACAGTATGTCACAGCCCTGAACATCATCCACTACATGCACGACAGATACAGCTATGAAGCTTCATTAATGGCACTGCATGATCGTGATGTGTTCCGTACCATGGCATGCGGTATCGCGGGTCTGTCCGTAGCGGCTGATTCACTGTCTGCAATTAAGTATGCGAAAGTTTCCCCAGTCCGTGATGAAGATGGTTTGGCAACTGATTTCAACATCGAAGGTGAATACCCACAATTCGGTAACAACGACCCTCGTGTCGATGATATTGCTTGTGATCTGGTTGAACGCTTCATGAAAAAAATCCAGAAACTGCAAACATACCGCAATGCGACTCCAACACAGTCTGTACTGACCATTACTTCAAACGTCGTTTATGGCAAGAAAACAGGTAATACCCCTGATGGACGTCGTGCCGGTGCTCCATTTGGGCCAGGCGCTAACCCAATGCACGGGCGTGACCAAAAAGGTGCGGTTGCTTCACTGACCTCCGTTGCTAAACTACCATTTGCCTATGCTAAAGATGGTATTTCATATACCTTCTCCATCGTACCGAACGCCTTGGGTAAAGATGATGATGTACGCAAAGCAAATCTGGCAGGCTTAATGGATGGCTATTTCCATCACGAAGCAGATATCGAAGGCGGTCAACATCTGAATGTCAACGTAATGAATCGTGAGATGTTATTGGATGCAATGGAAGATCCTGAAAAATATCCTCAGTTGACTATTCGCGTATCCGGTTATGCAGTACGTTTCAATTCGCTGACTAAAGAACAGCAACGAGATGTGATTACCCGTACATTTACTCAATCAATGTAAATAACCAGAATAGCTGCATCGAAAGTGTCATTATTTTCTGATGAAATAAAATGACATACACTAAAGGCCCCTCCACAATCGGGGCCTTTATCAGCTTGTCAGTATTTGGAGAAATCCTTTCATGTCCGTACTTGGTCGTATCCACTCTTTTGAATCTTGCGGAACCGTTGATGGTCCCGGTATCCGTTTTATCGCGTTTTTCCAAGGCTGCCTGATGCGCTGCCTCTATTGCCACAACCGCGATACTTGGGATACCCATGGCGGAAAAACCGTGACAGTTGAAGAATTAATAAAAGAAGCAACGACTTATCGTCATTTTATGAACGCTTCTGGTGGTGGCGTTACAGCTTCTGGGGGCGAAGCCATTCTTCAGGCTGAGTTTGTCCGCGACTGGTTCAGGGCTTGCCATGCAGAAGGCATTCACACCTGTCTGGATACCAATGGCTTTGTTCGCCGTTATGATCCTGTGATCGATGAATTACTGGACGATACCGATTTGGTTATGCTGGATTTAAAGCAGCTTGACGATAGCATTCACCAAAAATTAGTCGGTGTTTCAAATCATCGGACTCTCGAATTTGCCCGTTATCTGGCAAAACGTAATCAAAAAGTTTGGATTCGCTATGTCGTCGTCCCCGGTTGGTCGGATGATGATCAATCAGTTCATCTGCTTGGTGAATTTACCAAGGATATGAAAAACATTGAGAAAATTGAATTATTACCTTATCACGAACTTGGTAAACATAAATGGATTGCAATGGGCGAAGAATATAAACTAGAAGGTATCAAGCCTCCATCAAAAGAGACAATGGATAGGGTAAAAGAAATTTTGAGTCGTTATGGGCATCATGTGATCTACTAGATTTATCCCTCTTCTAATCAAAAACTGGCAGCAATTATTTGATGCCAGTTTTATACTAAATAGTTATCTTAGCCCTCAAATCTGTTCTTATATTTTCTACCCATAATATTGAATAATTATTTAATTTCAGCAATATTATCACAATATTCTGTTGTTACTCCGAGGGCATTATGATGAAAAACTTTATTTTTTCTTTATTTAGCGCATGTATATTATTAACTTCGTTAAATATTCAAGCTAATGAGACAGTATTAAAAACCAATAAACAGGCATACGAAAACAATGATAATACATTGATAAACTTTGATGAAAAACCCAAAAACAATAATATTAAAATTTATAGCAATGGTAAAAACAATAAAATCACATTAAAAGTTCTCACGTTAAATACTTGGCAAGAGGGTGTTATAGTAAAAGGCGGTTATGAAGGCATCATAAATGCCATCATTTCTACTAACGCTGATCTTATAGCGCTTAGTGAAGTTGAAAATTATAATAATATTGATTTTACTAAACGCTTAGTAAAAACGCTTAATGACAAAGGAATAAAATATTATTCTTACAAATCAAAAAATGATGCCAGTATTCTTTCTCGTTACCCTATAATCAAACATAGTAATTTTGACAGATTTACCAAAGCATTAATTAAAATAAATAACACTTATATAGATTTTTACTCCGGCCATTTAGATTATAAAAACGCTGCCTATTACCTTCCCAAAGGTTATGATGGTAATACTTTTAAAGAGTTAGCCGATGGTCCAGATACTAATATTGATAATATATTGAAAGAAAACAATCAATCCCAACGTCCAAACTCTATTAAATTATTAATAAATGATGCTCAAAATGAAATCAACAATAATCATTTGATTATATTGGCTGGTGATTTTAATGAACCTTCTTGGATGGATTGGTCAGAGAAAACGAAAAACCTTTTCGATCATAACGGAACTGTGGTTCCTTGGACGAGTAGTAAATTATTAACTGATTCAGGTTATCTTGATACTTATCGAATAAAATATCCCGATCCAGTCGCTTACCCAGGCTTTACTTGGCCAGCAAATAATACATATGTTGATATCAAAAAGCTTATATTGGCCCCAAAAGCAGATGAACGCGAGCGGATTGATTTCATTTTTTTCCACAATAACCCACGATTAACAATTCAGGATGCAGTTATCATTGGCCCTTCCAGTAGTATTGTTAAAAGCAAACGTGTCCAAGAAACCTCCCAAGATAAGTTTAAACAACCTAAAGGCGTTTGGCCTACTGACCACAAAGGGGTATTAGTGACTTTTGATTTAAGATCCTAACTATTTAATATAAATTACTTATCCAAAAACATAAGGCTGAATAATGATAAATTCATCCCATTTATTAATTCTGACTAGTTATAGTAATATCAGGCTGTACTCAGCCTGATATTACCCAAATAAAAAGACAGATAGCGCTTTCATGTTTCTTTTTTGATTACATAAGTTAACTATAACTAATTAATATTTAATAAAATTCATAGAAAAACACCATTCAAATAATGGTGAAACATTAACCACTGGATATGAAGAACATACGACCTTAAACCAGAACAAATTGCTGGCATTGAGTAGGAGTTTTAATTTAAATAAATTCAATTTTTGATATTAAAGATAAGTTTATTTGCTTTACATCCATATAAATAAGTTAATTTAACTAAAATCATATTGTCATAAACGACAAAAAACACTTCAATTTACTCAGTAACACTGATAAAACCACTATTAATCTACTGATAGAATGACAATTAATACTTGTTGATTAATAATTTTTATATGATAATTCTGCTGTTTTCTCTAACAATTTGTGTTAACGGAATGGAAATAGAGAAAAACTAATTCGACAATAGCCATTCAATAAGATAAATCGGAAAAAAAATGGATAATCAAGAGATTAATTTGAATTCAGGAGAAAACAACGTTTCCCTGAGCAAAGAAAAAAGCACATTCATTCCTGGTGGTCGAGCAGTAGGAGCTGGAGCAGCAACAGAGTGGATTGGTAACGCATGGGAGATGTTTAAAGCAAGTCCACTGAAATGGATACTGATGACTTTAATTTACATAGTTATTCTGATAATAGCTCAGTTTATTCCTTTACTTGGTATCTTGGCTGTGATATTCGGTCCAGTATTCGTTGCAGGTTTCATCGCTGCAAGTGAGAAACAAAGAACAACAGCTGACTTTGACATTGAGTCAATTTTCTACGGATTTAAAAATAAGTTGGGTTCATTAGTTGCTGTTGGTGGACTTTACTTTGTCTTATATCTGCTTGGCTTTATTGCTGCTATGATTATTGGCGGTGCAAGTATATTTCAATTGATTTTATCAGGGCAAGACCCAGATCTAGCATTATTAATAGGTAGCTTTTCTACCTTTTTATTAGCAATTGTTATTCTATACATTTTCATAATAGTTGCCTTAGCATTTATCTGGTTTGCCCCTGCTCTGATCATCATTAATGATTTAAAATTTGGCGAAGCAGTTTCAATGAGTCTTAGTGCTGTAAGGAAAAACCTATTTGGTGGTTTTCTCTTTTTCTTGTTGATGGGCATCCTGATGTTTGTTTCCGCGATTCCATTATTATTGGGTCTGCTTGTGACAATCCCTGTGTACATGATAACTTATTACACAACCTATCGTAGTATCTTTTATACTCCAGAAGAAAAAGAAACAAAATCGAGTTTAATCGTTTAAATTTTTACTGACAGATATCCATATGTAAAAGGCGCTAAAAAATAGCGCTTTTTTTTATTATCACTTAGCACATGGTGTTCCCAGATAAAAAATATTAATAATCAGGAGATTAAAAAATAATGGATAACCCCAATATTGATCAAAACTTGGAAAACACATCTAATAACGCGACTAATGACAACAGCATATTTATTCCCAATGGCCAGACAATTAATGTAAGCGCAACCATCGGTTGGATAGGTGATGCGTGGGATTTTATAAAACCTAAACTTGGTATGTGGATAGTAATGGGAATTATCTATGGGATCATCCAATTAGGCCTGATATTTATCCCCCGTTTTGGTTTTATTCTTCCAAATTTATTAGACCCTTTATTTGTCGCTGGCATTATAGCCATTTGTGAAAGGCAAAGAATTAGCGGTAAATTCGAGTTAGGACGTTTTTTTGATGGATTTAAATATAAATGTGGTGGCCTGCTTGTCGTTGGTTTAATCGTTTGTGGAATACAAATGATAAGTTCCCTGCTTATCGCACTCATTGATGGTAACGATCTCTATCAAGCAGTTTTTGATGATCTCTATTCATCCATAAGTTATGACTCAATCATAACTTATAATGATTCAGAATTATCATTTTTATCCTTGGTGATTGCCCTAATTTCCCTGTTTTTATCCACTGCATGTTCTTGGTTTGCTCCTGCACTGATTATCCTTAAAGATTTCAACGTAGGAAAAGCTCTTTCAATCAGTCTCAATGCTATATCGAAAAATATTTTAGGAGTAATATTATTTTTCATTTTTATGTATCTTTTGATATTGATTTCTACACTTCCTCTATTCTTGGGGGTCTTGCTAACAGCACCGTTGTATATGGCAACCTCTTATTCCTCCTATCGTCGTGTTTTTTACAAAAAATCGGAATCCCTCGAACAAGCTGTAAAATAATTAAACCCGATGAGAAATAAAAAAGCGCCAATTCGGCGCTTTTTTATTAAAGAATACACGTTATTAACCAATGTATTCCAATCCGTTCATATAAGGACGCAATACTTCTGGAATTTCAATACGTCCATCTGCCTGCTGATAGTTTTCCATCACCGCAACCAGTGTACGGCCTACCGCCAGACCAGAACCATTCAGTGTATGCACCAACTGGGTTTTCTTGTCATCTTTACCGCGGAAACGCGCCTGCAAACGACGAGCCTGAAAATCCCACGTATTAGAGCAAGATGAGATTTCGCGGTAAGTATTTTGCGCTGGCAGCCAAACTTCCAGATCGTAAGTTTTTCTTGCGCTCGCTCCCATATCCCCCGTACACAGCAACATCTTGCGGTAAGGCAAGTTCAGCAACTGCAATACTTTTTCGGCATGCCCTGTCAATTCCTCCAGTGCATCCATGGATTTTTCAGGATGAACAATCTGAACCAATTCAACTTTATCAAATTGGTGCATACGAATAAGACCACGGGTATCACGCCCATAAGAACCCGCTTCAGAACGGAAGCAAGGTGTATGTGCTGTCATTTTCAGTGGTAATTCGCTTTCATCCAGAATTTCATCACGAACCAAATTCGTAACAGGGACTTCAGCCGTTGGGATCAACGCATAGTTACTGCCAGATTCTTCTTCCAGCGGTCTGGTGTGGAACAGATCTTCGCCGAACTTAGGCAATTGACCCGTACCATATAGGGAATCGTGGTTAACTAAGTAAGGAACATAAGTTTCCAGATAACCGTGCTGCTCAGTATGCAGATCCAGCATGAACTGTGCGATAGCACGATGCAGACGGGCAAGCTGGCCTTTCATTACGACAAAGCGCGAACCCGTTAATTTTACCGCAGCAGCAAAATCAAGACCGCCAGTCAATTCACCCAGTGATACATGATCTTTGATTTCAAAGTCATACTGACGAGGCTCACCCCAACGACTCATTTCCAGATTGTCACTGTCATCTTTTCCATCAGGAGAAGAATCATCCGGGATATTCGGCATGCTTAATGCAAGAGTACGGATCTCAGCCTGCAACGCTTCCAGTTCAGCTTTTGCTGAATCCAGTTTTTCTCCCAATTGATTCACTTCCTGGCGCAGTGGTTCAATATCTTCACCACGGGCTTTCGCTGCACCAATAGACTTCGATCGGGAGTTACGTTCTGCTTGCAGGGTTTCAGTTTCAACTTGTAAAACTTTGCGGCGCTCTTCTAATTTGCGCAGCATCTCCACATCAAGGGTATAACCCCTGCGAGCCAGTTTTTCGGCGACTGCGTCTAGCTCATTACGCAGTATATTTGGATCGAGCATGCTAGTCCTGTGCTTGTTGTTATTGAGAAAATTGTTATTGAGAAAACATGATGAAATCTGTTGGATATAAACCTTACCGTATCAAAGAGATTAACGATAGCGTTTTATCAGGCTATTTTTATCCTGTTCCATTAACCAGTTTAACTTCTCTCCAATCTTACCTTCCAGCCCTCTGGTTGTCGGGTAATAGTAGCGTATTTGCTGCATTTCCGGTGGGAAATAAACTTCACCGGCAGCATAAGCATTCGTTTCATCATGGGCATAGCGGTATGCTTCGCCAAGCCCCATCTCTTTCATTAACTTAGTCGGCGCATTACGCAAATGGGCCGGTACGTCATAATCAGGTTTGTCCTGCGCATCCGCCATTGCCGCCTTAAATGCTGTATAAACCGCATTACTTTTTGGTGCACACGCGAGATAAACAATTGCCTGTGCTATCGCTCGTTCTCCTTCCGCCGCCCCCACACGAGTGAAGCAATCCCATGCGGCAATGGCGACCTGCATTCCGCGTGGATCAGCATTCCCTACATCTTCAGAAGCAATCGCCAATAATCGGCGGGCAACATAAAGTGGATCGCCGCCTGCGGTAATAATTCGGGCATACCAATAAAGCGCGGCATCAGGCGCTGAACCACGGACTGACTTATGTAAGGCAGAAATTAAATCGTAAAATCGATCACCTTTATTATCAAAGCGTGCACTCCGCTCTCCACTGACCTCTTTCAGCAATTCCGGTGTCAGGACTCTCTGCCCCTGCGAATTTGCTTCTGCCATATCTGACATCATTTCCAGTAAGTTCAGTGAACGGCGGGCATCTCCAGCAACAAGCTCTGCTATCATCTGGCGGGTATTATCCGGCAATATGATATTTTGCCCGCCAATACCACGCTCTTTGTCGTTCATCGCCTGTATAAGTACTTGCTCAATTTCTGCCGCTGAGAGTGACTTCAATAAGTAAACACGAGCCCGTGACAACAAAGCTGAATTTAATTCGAATGACGGGTTTTCAGTCGTGGCGCCAATAAATGTGATAGTGCCGTCTTCAATATGCGGCAAAAACGCATCCTGTTGGCTTTTATTAAATCGGTGAACTTCATCAACGAATAAGATAGTTCTGCGCCCTGCATTACGATTTTGACGTGCTTTTTCTATAGATTCACGAATTTCTTTAATACCGGAGGTCACTGCTGAAATACGTTCAATATCAGCTTGTGCATAGTGCCCGATAATTTCAGCCAGTGTTGTTTTTCCTGTTCCTGGTGGGCCCCATAAAATCATGGAATGGAGATGACCAGCTCGAATTGCCCTTGGCAAAGGTTTTCCTTCTGCCAACAAATGTTGCTGACCAATATAATGATCTAATGTGCCTGGCCGCATTCTTGCGGCCAGTGGCTGAAATTCATTTTGTGAAAAGTCGAGTGAAAAATTGTTCACTTAAACCTCACTGGCGTTGATCATCCAGCGTGACACCTTCTGGTACGGTAAATTTAAATTTCGCCGCATCTACATTGGTGTTTTGCTGCCCTTTCAATTGATAAGCGCTTTTTTGCCCGTCCTGTTCAACCGCTGTGAACTTCTGAATTGTTCCCTCTGGAGTCACGGTAATCGAAAAATGTTTTAGATTGCCACTCGCATTAGTGGGAGTCAGTTCAAAGTTATTATTGCTTTGCACAACTTTGTACTGTTTCCAATCAGCAGGGTCATTACGCGCAATTAACATAAATGGTGTATTCCCCGTTGCATCTTTTAACCAGTTTGCAGTCACCTGTTCAACAAAGGGATTATAAAACCACAAGGTACTGCCATCAGAAACCAAAACGCTTTCATCAGGTGACGTCATATGCCAGTTAAACAAATTAGGGCGTTTGATCCAAAGTTCACCTTCTCCTTTTTGGATCGTTGAACCATCATTACTCGTAACTGTTTGAGTAAAGCTGGCATGAAAACTATTTACCTTTCCCAAACGCCCTTGCAGATCCTGAGTCGCATCAGCCCATGCAGAACCCACGCTCACACCCATCATCAGACAACCAATTAACATCAGTTTTTTCATGTGCGAGATACCTTCAATTCGTATTTATTCCCGGCCCTAATGGCCGATACCACGTTATATTTTACAATTGTGATTAATGTTCGTGCGGCGGAGGCGCCAAAACTTCACGATTGCCATTATGACCAGGTACACTAACAATCTGTTGTGCTTCCATTTGTTCAACAATCCGGGCTGCCCGGTTATATCCGATGCGGAATTGGCGTTGCACACCCGAAATGGAAACCCGACGTTTTTCAACCACAAATTCAACGGCTTGATCAAATAAGGGATCGAGTTCTTCATCGCTATCAAACCCTAAACCACCTTCACCATCTTCTCCGCCTTTGATAATGCTATCAATGTATTGAGGGCGACCACGGGCTTTCCAGTCATTAACCACTTCGTGAACTTCCTGATCGCGTACAAATGCACCATGAACACGCACAGGAATGGAAGAGTTCGGTGCCAGATAAAGCATATCCCCCATACCAAGCAATGATTCTGCACCACCTTGATCAAGAATGGTACGGGAATCGATTTTACTGGAAACGGTAAATGCAATACGTGTCGGAATATTTGCCTTAATCAATCCAGTGATAATATCAACAGAGGGGCGTTGTGTTGCCAATACTAAGTGGATACCTGCTGCGCGTGCTTTCTGAGCCAAACGCGCAATTAATTCTTCCACCTTTTTCCCTACCGTCATCATTAAATCGGCAAATTCATCAACCATCACAACGATATAAGGCTCTTTTTTCAGCACAGGATGCGTAACATCCATACTATCACCCGGTTTCCAGAATGGATCAGGGATTGGGCGCCCCATATTTTCCGCTTGTTTGATTTTGTCGTTGTAACCGGCGAGATTACGTACACCCAAGGCTGACATCAGTTTGTAGCGTCGTTCCATCTCATTCACACACCAACGCAATGCATTGGCGGCATCTTTCATATCGGTGACAACTTCGGTCAACAAGTGTGGAATCCCTTCATAAACCGATAGCTCAAGCATTTTAGGGTCGATCATGATAAAGCGAACATCTTCTGGTTTCGCTTTATACAGGATACTGAGGATCATAGCGTTGACCCCTACCGATTTACCCGATCCGGTTGTCCCTGCAACCAGCAGGTGAGGCATTTTGCCCAGATCAGCCACAACCGGCTGCCCTGCAATATCTTTTCCAAGAACGATAGTCAATGGTGATGGGTTATCACGGAATTTCTCACAATCCAATACTTCCCGCAGGTAAACTGTTTGCCGTTTCTTATTGGGTAGTTCCAAACCAACATAAGGTTTTCCCGGAATCACTTCAACAATACGAACGGCTACCGCTGAAAGTGAACGAGCAAGGTCACGCGATAAGTTGGAAATACGGGAAGCTTTAACTCCGGGTGCTAGATCCAGTTCAAATCGTGTAATGACAGGGCCGGGAGAAAACCCAACAACGTCCGCTTTGACGCGATAATCATTCAAGCGCACTTCAATCAAACGAGAGGTTTGTTCAAGAGCAAACATATCAACCGGCTCTTCTTCCGCTGTCGGTTTTGCCAGAAGATCCAGAGAAGGCATCGGCGTCGTCGATTTCGGCAATGGTTGATCATTGCGTATCAAAAACGGATGGAACAGGCTATCTTGCTGCGGTTGCTGCGGTTGCTGCGGTTGCTGCGGTTGCTGCGGTTGCTGCGGTTGCTGCGGTTGCTGCGGTTGCTGCGGTTGCTGCGGTTGCTGCGGTTGCTGCGGTTG
>NZ_JBBMXH010000013.1:0-71819 GCF_037996725.1 Xenorhabdus entomophaga | reverse complement strand
CTGCTTTCTCATACGTTGGGCATTTTTGCCAATTTTAAACAAGGTAAAAGTCAACGCGACTGGCTTCAACAAGCCAACGTCATAGGATGTTAAAGTCGAGCATCGCGTTAAAATAGTATATGGATATACAGTTTATAAGATAAAAATAATTTTAAATATTAAAATAATGTTTTATTTAAATGGAGGGAATAAACAAAAAGATTGATTTAAAAGCAAATTAACATTTTAAGATGAGTTGACTAGTAAAAAACGACGAGAGGTTATTAACAATTAAAAAATATTATCAGGGGAATATAACTCTGGAAGCCTGATGCTTTACAATACATTACATCCTTTATATGAAAAATAATCAACTATAATACTTATTTGAAAAAACATATTTTTGTATCTGTTTTGTGATTAAATTAATATTTTACAAAGAGTTAATTGCTATTCGGCTATTGCAGGTGAGGCGAAAGAGTGGTAGTGCATACTTTACGCTTCGACTGCAAGGTGTTAAATTGATCACGTTTCCGACAATAAGTTTGTAAAAATAATTTTTAAATAATCTTGTAACACCACGCGTTATCGGAAACAGGGGACTACTTTAGGCACTGGAACTGATATCAGGCGAAACTCTTGTATCTCTATATTGAAACACTGAAACAGCGACTGGATGCAATTAACCAACTTAGACTAGAGCGCGCAACTAGCTCAATGAGTGACGCTTTTAAGCAAGTTTATAGTTTAATTCCAGTATTATTACATTATCATCATCCAATGATGCCAGGTTATATCAAAAGCAGCGTTCCTCATGGCGTTTGCTTTTTTACGCCTGATGAATCACAGCAGTTTTGGATTAATGATCTGGAAAACCAGCTTGCTGGTGCTTTGTCGCATACCTCCAATGGTGAATTGCCGATTACGGGAATTTACTCAATGGGCAGTACTTCCTCTATAGGCCAAAGTTGTTCCTCGGACGTGGATGTCTGGGTTTGTCATCAATCCTGGCTGGATAGTGATGAGAAAGCGTTACTGGAGCAAAAATGTACCTTGATAGAACAGTGGGCAGTGACACTGGGAATTGAGGTTACCTTCTTTCTGATTGATGAAAACCGTTTTCGGCATCATGCCAGCGGCAGTCTGGGCGGTGAGGATTGCGGCTCTACCCAACATATTCTTCTGCTTGATGAATTTTATCGCACTGCGGTTTGTATGGCCGGTAAGCGCTTGCTATGGGCGATGGTTCCTGTGGAAGAGGAAGCACATTACGACGAATATGTGCTTTCCCTCTATGCACAAGGCGTTCTAACGCCAAATGAATGGCTGGATTTGGGCGGTTTGGGTGAACTGTCTGCGGAAGAATATTTTGGAGCGAGTCTTTGGCAGCTTTATAAAAGTGTGGATTCTCCTTATAAGGCGGTATTGAAAAGCCTGTTGCTGGAAGCTTATTCATGGGAATACCCCAATGGAAAACTACTGGCTATGGAAATGAAACAGTACTTCCATGATGGTGCAATTGTTTCCTTTGGCCTTGATGCTTATAGCATGATGTTGGAACGTGTAACCCGCTATCTGATTGCCACAAATGACCTCACGCGCCTGGATTTGGCGCGTCGTTGTTTCTACCTGAAGGTATGTGAAAAGTCACTGGAAGGCCTTGATGATAAAGGCTGTACAGGATGGCGTCGTCAGGTCATAACCCAGTTGGTGCATGAATGGGATTGGGATGACAACAAACTTGCCATGCTGGATAATCGCAACTCGTGGAAGATTGAGCAGGTGCGTGAGGCACATAATGAATTGCTCGATACCATGATGCAGAGTTATCGCAACCTGATTCGTTTTGCCCGCCGTAACAATTTAAGTGTGAGTGCCAGCCCGCAGGATATCGGGGTATTGACCCGTAAATTGTATGCGGCTTTTGAAGCATTACCGGGTAAAGTGACGCTGGTGAATCCTCAGATATCGCCAGATTTGTCAGAACAGGATCTGACTTTCATTTATGTTCCGCCGGGGCGTGTCAATCGCAGTGGTTGGTATCTTTACAACTGTGCTCCCACGATAGAATCGATCATTGGGCATCAACCGCTGGAATATAACCGCTATTTGAATAAGTTAGTTTCCTGGACATATTTTAATGGATTACTGACCAAAGAAACCCGGATTCATGTTCATCACGGGAAATCACAGTGCGACAGAAATAAGTTGTGTGATTTGGTCAATGATATTGCCACACATTTTCCGATCCGCCTGCCGGCGCCTACGCCAAAAGCGTTGTACAGCCCTTGTGAAATTCGCCATTTAGCGATCATTGTCAACTTGGAGGAAGATCCGACAGTGGCATTTTCCAACCAGTTTGTTCATTTTGATCTGAGGAAACTGAATGTTTTCAGCTTTGGTGAGTTGCAGCAATGTTTGGTGGGCAGTATTGATTTACTTTACCGCAACTCATGGAATGAAGTGAGAACCCTGCATTTCAGTGGTGAACAATCAGTACTGGAAGCATTAAAGACCATATTAGGTAAAATGCATCAGGATGCCGCACCACCCTCTGACGTTGAGGTCTTCTGCTATAGCAAACATCTGGGCGGGCTTATCTGTACCCGTATCCAGCAACTGGTTTCAGAATGTATAGAATTGCGTCTTTCCAGTAATCGTCAGGATCCTAACCGCTTTAAGGCGTTACGTATTTCAGGCCAAACTTGGGGTCTTTTCTTTGAACGGTTAAACGTTTCGGTTCAAAAACTGGAAAATGCGGTGGAATTCTATGGTGCAATTTCCAATACCAAACTGCATGGTCTGCCAGTCAAAATTGATACCAAGGAAAAACATTTACCGCCTGTGATCGATGGGTTTGCCTGTGAAGGCATTATCCAGTTTTTTTTCGAAGATATTGAGAAGAAGCAAGGATTTAATATCTATATCCTCGACGAATCAAATCGGGTAGAAATCTATTCGCATTGTGAAGGAAGTAAAGAAGAGTTGGTACGTGATATCAGTCGTTTTTATTCGTCATCGCACGATCGCTTTACTTATGGTTCCAGTTTTATCAATTTCAACCTGCCGCAGTTCTATCAAATCGTTAAGAAAGGCGAACGTACTCATGTGGCACCTTTTGTGGATGGGACGTTCCCGCTGGATAATATAGAAACCAACGATACAAGACCCTATGATAGCCGCCTTGAGGAATCCTGTGGTGCCCATGAGACCTATCGCTCTTTGTATCACTGTTGATATATCCCGATAGATTTCAAGTAGTCGCCAGTAAAACCGGAACATTAAGCGCCTGTTTTTTTAGGCGCTTGTAAAAGGCGGTTACGAAAATTGAAATGCTTCACCGCTCTGCTCTGTAATGGCTTGTGCCAGCATGGAGATAAAATCGTTACCACTGCGATCACAAATCCATTGATTATCACGATAATCAAAATGATACCCTCCATTTTTGGTTGCCAGCCAAATTTGATGGAAAGGTTCCTGACGGTTAATGATGATTTTGCTGTCGTTTTCAAAACTTAACGTCATCACACCGCCATTTGTTTCACAGTCAATGTCTGCATCCCCATCGTAATTATCCAGTTGTTCTTCAAGATGAAGCATCAATTGATCGGCTAATTGATGAAATTCGCTATCGTTCATGTTTATTTCCTATTTGCTTTTCAGGGCCTAGCTGCGATTATAGAGAGTATTGGCGCATGAATCACAGGCATTAATATGATGAAAAAACAACTCCGTTGGTCATTGACTATCATAACACTACTCTCTCTGGCTGGTTGCGGTTTGAAAGGCCCTCTTTATTTTCCGCCTGCGGAGGCATCTGCAACACAGGCTCCTGTGAAGAAAGTGGATAAAGTACAGCCAGAAAGCACGTCAGACAGTACACCAGCGGATGCTCAAAGACAGTGAGTCGGTAATGTGATTTTTCCTGGAGTCGTATATGCAGTTCTCCAAAATGCACGGTCTCGGCAATGATTTTATGGTCGTTGATGCAGTGACCCAAAATGTTTATTTTTCTCCAGAATTAATTTGCCGTCTGTCTGATCGGAATACCGGGATAGGTTTTGATCAGCTTCTGATTGTTGAAGCTCCTTATGATCCTGACTTAGACTTCCACTATCGTATTTTTAATTCAGATGGCAGCGAGGTTTCTCAGTGTGGTAATGGGGCGCGCTGCTTTGCCCGTTTTGTTCGTTTGAAGGGACTGACGAATAAACGTGATATTAAAGTCAGTACGCGAGCAGGTCGGATGGTATTGAGCATCACAAATGATGATCAGGTCTGTGTCAATATGGGAGAACCTGACTTTGAGCCGCAACGCGTTCCCTTTCGGGCCAATAAAGCGGAGAAAACCTATATTATCCGGGCGATCGAACGCACGGTACTGTGTGGTGTAGTGTCGATGGGGAATCCTCACTGTGTCATACAGGTTGAAGATGTAGACACGGCTGACGTGGAAGTGCTGGGGGCTGTGTTGGAAAATCACGAGCGCTTTCCTGAGCGGGTGAATGTCGGTTTTATGCAGATTATGAATCGGGGCCGTATTCGGCTGCGGGTCTTTGAGCGGGGAGCGGGCGAAACACAGGCGTGTGGCAGCGGCGCATGTGCAGCCGTGGCGGTAGGTATCCAGCAAGATCTTCTGGATAAGCAGGTTCAGGTTGATCTTCCGGGCGGCTCTTTGCAGATTCGTTGGGATGGGCCGGGCAAACCTCTCTTTATGACCGGGCCTGCAACCCACGTTTATGACGGCACGATTCATTTGTGATTGATTCAGTGTTTATTGAGTCATTCTTGGAATATGGGGCATTGGGAAATGGGTGAAAAAGACGAACCATTGCGTATTGAAGACAGGCTGAATGATCAAGCGGTAGTGGATTATTTGCTGAATAATCCGGATTTTTTTATCCGCAATGCCAATCTGGTCGATAATATAAGAGTCCCCCATCCGGTGCGGGAGTGCGTTTCTTTGATGGAGTGGCATATGAACCGCCAGAGGAAGCGCATCCGTTATCTGGAAGATGATTTGATCCATTTGATGGAGCAGGCAAAACAAAATGAAGTGCTATTTGGCAGCCTGCTGCAATTACTGTCAGATCTCTCTGGTGCCAAAAGTTTGCAGGATTTTCTTTCCCGTCTGAGCTCATGGACAAAAACACTTGGATTAAGTAACAGCTATATTCGGTTGTTCAGTGATAAATGGCATCTTGGGGCACCACTGAACTCACCGGAGCTGGCGATATCCCGCCATTCTTTTGAACCTGTCCGCATAAAGCGATTTGGTGATACAAATCATTACCTTGGCATTTTACATGGCCCGGAAATTTTATTACTGATGCCACAAGCGCGTCATGTTGGTTCTGTGGCGATTTCCCTTTTAGGGTCACAAGGGGATTTGGGTATGGTGATTTTCAATAGCCATGATAAACGGCATTATCATGAAGATATGGGAACTGACCTTCTCGGCCATTTGGCGAAACTGCTGCCGGGGCTATTATCCCGCTGGATTGAACGCGCATGAACCAGCCTATCGATCTGCTGTTGGAGCCTGTAGAAGCCTTTTTACACTATTTGAGGGTTGAACGGCGCTTAAGCCCGATCACGATAACTAACTATCGACGCCATTTGGCCGTTCTGGCGGAAATGTCACTGGAGATAGGAGTCCGTGAGTGGCAGGCGCTTGATCCGGCAAAAGTCAGAATGTTTGCTTCTCGCAGTCGCCGGGCAGGATTGCAGTCAGCCAGCCTCGCCCTGCGTCTTTCTTCCTTACGCAGTTTTCTTGACTGGATGGTGACACAGGGAAAGCTGGACGCTAATCCTGCTAAAAGTGTCAGTGCGCCCCGTAAAAAACGGCACTTACCGAAAAACATGGATGTGGATGAAGTTAATCAACTACTCAATATCAATTTGAATGATCCTCTGTCAGTGCGTGACAGAACCATGCTGGAAGTGATGTATGGCGCAGGCCTGCGTCTGTCTGAGTTGGTTGGCCTTGATTGTCGCCATTTGGATCTGGAAGGTGGCGAAGTCTGGGTACACGGCAAAGGCAGCAAAGAGCGTAAAGTGCCGTTTGGCCGTATGGCGCTGGAATGGCTTCAGCGTTGGCTGGAAATGCGGGAGCTG
Organism: Xenorhabdus entomophaga; assembly: GCF_037996725.1. Lineage (NCBI taxonomy): Bacteria > Pseudomonadati > Pseudomonadota > Gammaproteobacteria > Enterobacterales > Morganellaceae > Xenorhabdus > Xenorhabdus entomophaga. Next base: position 65,723 of record NZ_JBBMXH010000013.1, on the reverse strand, counting down.
TTTGAGCCAGAAGATAATGCGCTGTTTATTTCCACCAAGAGTGGAAAACGGATCTCTGCCCGTAACGTACAAAAACGATTTGAACAATGGGGTATCCGGCAAGGTGTAAACAGCCATATCAACCCCCATAAATTGCGTCACTCTTTTGCTACGCATATTTTGGAATCCAGTGGTGATCTGCGCGCTGTACAGGAATTGCTGGGTCATGCCAACCTGTCAACGACTCAGATCTATACGCATCTGGATTTCCAGCATTTGACCAAAGTCTATGATGTCGCCCACCCCAGAGCTAAACGAGGGAAATCATAATGCGTTTTTATCGGCCTCTCGCACCGTTTGCTGCGATGACATTCGATCTGGACGATACTCTTTACGATAACTATCCTGTGATCGATAAAACCGAAAAAGAAGTGTTGTGTTTTATCAGGCAGTACGATGCCAAATTTCGCTACTTTGAGCGTGAAGATCTGTATTTATATCGTCAGGCTGTCCTTGAGCAAGAGCCTGAAATCTATCATGACGTTACATCATGGCGTCGGCAATCCGCTGAGCTGATGTTTAACCATCTCGGTTTTAACCATGAGGAAGCAATACGTGGCACGGATGAGATTATGTCTTGCTTTAGGTACTGGCGTAACAAAATCACCGTTCCGGAATCGACCCATAAAACTTTGTCCGCGTTGGCGGAAAAAATCCCGCTGGTTGCGATCACCAATGGGAATGCTGAACCTGAGGCATGTGGGCTTGCCCCTTATTTCGAATTTGTGCTGAAAGCCGGACTGGACGGGCGTTCCAAGCCTTATCCGGATATGTACCGGCTGGCGGCTGAGCGGTTGAATCTGCCGATAAATCAGATCCTGCATGTGGGGGATAACTTAAATACAGATGTCGAAGGGGCGCTGTACAGTGGAATGCAGGCGTGTTGGATTAACATTGAGAATAAAGATCTGATGCAGGAACCCGAAGGGCGCTTGGTTCCACATGTTGAGATTTCTGATTTGGCTTCTTTGATAGCACTGATATAATTTCAGATTGTAATCTGTATAAAAAAACAGTGATACTGAGTCATTGCAAATAACTGATGGTAATTATGGACGTTTCTTATCTGCTCGAAAGCCTGAATGATAAACAACGCGAAGCGGTCGCGGCATCTCGTACTAATATGCTGGTGCTGGCAGGGGCTGGTAGCGGTAAAACGCGCGTATTGGTTCACCGGATCGCCTGGTTACTGTCAGTTGAAAATGCTTCACCGTTTTCCATTATGGCGGTCACATTTACCAATAAAGCCGCTGCTGAGATGCGCCATAGAATTGAAAACCTGATTGGCACCAGTCAGGGGGGAATGTGGATCGGTACATTCCATGGCCTTGCCCACCGCTTGCTGCGAGCCCATCATCTTGATGCCAACCTGCCACAGGATTTTCAGATCCTTGATAGCGAAGATCAGCATCGCTTAATCAAGCGTATCACCAAGGCAATGAATCTGGATGACAAACAATGGCCGGCTCGTCAGGGCATGTGGTACATCAATGGTAAAAAAGATGAAGGCTTGCGTCCGCAACATATCGAAAGCTACGGCAATCCGGTGGAAGCAACCTGGCTGAAAATCTACCAAGCCTATCAGGAAGCGTGTGATCGCGCCGGATTGGTCGATTTTGCTGAGTTGTTGTTGCGTGCTCATGAATTGTGGCTGAATAAGCCGCAGATTCTGCAACATTACCGGGAACGTTTTACTAATATTCTGGTAGACGAATTTCAGGATACCAACAGTATTCAATACGCTTGGATTCACTTACTGGCCGGCAATAGCGGCAAGGTAATGATTGTCGGGGACGACGACCAGTCCATTTACGGCTGGCGTGGTGCGCAGGTGGAAAATATCCAGCGTTTCCTCAAAGACTTTCCGGGCGCGGAAACTATTCGTATGGAACAGAATTACCGCTCGACCAGCAATATTCTCAAGGCCGCCAATGCGTTGATCGCGCATAACAGCGATCGTTTGGGCAAAAACTTGTGGACAGAAGGGAGCGAAGGCGAGCCTATTTCATTGTATTGTGCCTTCAATGAACTGGATGAATCTCGTTATGTTGTTGGTCGGATCAAGCATTGGTTGGATAATGGCGGGGCATTGAAAGAGTGTGCGATTCTGTATCGCAGTAACGCCCAATCTCGAGTGCTGGAAGAAGCCTTGTTACAAGCTTCCATGCCCTACCGCATTTATGGTGGCCAGCGCTTCTTCGAACGTCAGGAAATCAAAGATGCCTTATCTTACTTGCGCTTGGTGGCAAACCGTCATGATGACTCGGCTTTTGAACGTGTGGTGAACACACCGACACGCGGCATTGGTGACAGAACGCTTGATGTTGTGCGTCAAGTGGCGCGCGATCAGCAAAAAACTTTATGGGAAAGCAGCCTGTCACTCATTCAGGAAAAAGTGCTGGCAGGGCGGGCTGCATCAGCATTGCAGCGTTTCATCGAATTAATTGAAGCGCTGGAAACAGAAACACAGGAAATGCCGCTGCATGTCCAAACTGATCGTATTATCCGCGATTCTGGTTTGTGGGCGATGTATCAGCAAGAAAAAGGCGAAAAAGCGCAGGCACGTATTGAAAACCTTGAAGAATTGGTGACGGCAACCCGTCAATTCAGTTATCAGGATGAAGACGAAGATCTACTGCCATTGCAAGCCTTCCTTTCTCATGCGGCACTTGAATCTGGGGAAAGTCAGGCAGACGCTTATCAGGATGCTGTGCAATTGATGACCTTGCACTCGGCTAAGGGGCTGGAATTTCCGCAAGTCTTTATTGTGGGCATGGAAGAGGGCATGTTCCCGAGCCAGATGTCCATTGAAGAAGGCGGACGATTGGAAGAAGAGCGTCGTTTGGCCTATGTGGGTGTTACAAGGGCGATGCAAAAACTGACGTTGACCTATGCTGAAAGTCGCCGCTTATATGGTAAAGAAGTGTATCATCGTCCATCTCGTTTTATTGGTGAATTGCCGACAGAATGTGTAACAGAAGTTCGTTTGCGAGCTACGGTATCCTGTCCGGTCAGTCACAAACGGCTGGGTACGCCTATCAGTGCCAGCGATAGTGGTTATGCACTGGGTCAACGCGTACGCCATCCCAAATTTGGTGAAGGGACAATTATTAATATAGAAGGCAGTGGGGAACATTGCCGCTTGCAAATCGCGTTTCAGGGTGAAGGCATTAAGTGGCTGGTAGCTGCTTATGCCAGACTCGAAACGGGCCAATAATCCGGTCGAATGTTGACAGGCTTTTTCTTCTATACCCTATGGATTTCAAGTTGCGTCGCGGCGACAAGAGAGTGAATCCCCGAAAACATAGATAACTATATGACCGGGGTGAGCGAACGTAGTCAACAAAGAGGCAGTTTGAAATACGACGGGTATAAGCGTAACATTCGCGCCTTACGATAAACGTAGGGAGAATAAGGAGACTTATGGTACATGCTGAACGCATTTAAATTAGAGAACAATCGCCTGCTCCGTCTTGAACTTGAAGAAGGTGATCAGTTATCTGATTCCATGTGGGTAGATTTAGTGGGATTAGGTGATGATGATCGTCTCCGCGTCCAGAATGAGCTGGGACAAGTCTTGGCGACCCGCACAGAACTGGATGACATTGAAGCGTCGGCCCGTTTTTTTGAAGATGAAGATGGCATGCACGTCCACTCATTCTTCTATTTCGAAGACGCCGAAGACCATGCCGGCAACTCGACAGTCGCATTTACTATCCGTGACGGTCGTCTCTACACATTGCGAGAGCGTGAACTCCCTGCATTTCGATTGTACCGAATGCGTGCCCGTAACCAGACAATGGTTGACGGGAATGCCTATGAACTGCTGATGGACTTGTTCGAAACCAAAATCGAACAATTGGCGGATGTCATTGAAAATATCTACAGCGTGCTGGAATCCCTGAGCCGGGTCATTATGGAAGGCAAACAGGGGGATGAATTTGATTCGGCTCTGTCTAACCTTGCAGAGCAGGAAGACATTGGCTGGAAAGTTCGCCTGTGTCTGATGGATAGCCAGCGCGCCCTGAACTTCCTTGTGCGCCGTGCCCGTTTGCCTGCTAATCAATTGGAGCAGGCTCGTGAAATTCTGCGGGATATTGAATCCCTGTTGCCGCACAACGAATCACTGTTTCAGAAAGTTAACTTCTTGATGCAGGCCGCGATGGGCTTTATCAACATTGAACAGAGCCGGATTATTAAAATTTTCTCCGTTGTTTCTGTGGTATTCCTGCCGCCAACGCTGGTGGCTTCCAGCTATGGAATGAACTTCAAATTTATGCCGGAGCTGAATTGGGCATTCGGCTATCCTGCGGCCATTGGGCTGATGATTGCCGCTGGGCTGGCACCTTATCTTTACTTTAAGCGAAAAAACTGGCTGTAGTCATTCCCCTTGTTACCTATCTTTATCTTCTAATTAGCTGTTTTATTGGCTGATTTTACTGGCCCCAGTTACATAGTCAGCTATGTTTCTGGGGACTGTCTCTCGCTATACTGCGATTCGAAATCTATTAGGATGGTATCTGTATTATATTCTTCGTACCTTTATCAAAAAAAGTGCAAAAACACCAACCTCAGAAATTGAACTGGCATTAAAACGGCTGAAGGAGTTACTTGATGAAAGTTAAAGGTATTCCATACTCTGACGTTAAAGCGACACTGCTTCAAGATCCTGATGTTTTATCAGCGTATTTGGCTGAGAAGAAAAAAGAAGAAAGAACTGACCCTATTTACCAAGACAGTTTTGGGTCAGTTCAGTAATAATATCGATTTACTTACGCAAACGACGTTGCGTATAAAGCGCATCCAGCGTAAACAGAATCAGGGCAGCCCAGATAAAGCCAAAAGTGATCAAACGATCCGGCCCAATTTCCTCACCATAAACCAGCGTTGCCAGCAAGAACATCATGGTTGGGCCAAGATACTGGAAGAAACCCAGCGTGGACAAACGCAGATGTGCAGCCGCTGCGGTGAAGAACAACAGTGGCACAGTCGTAATAATACCGGCAGCAATCAGCATCAGGTTCAAGGAGTATGTATTCTCTAACATATTGCTGGTCGGGCTATTGGTGAAGAACAACAGGTAACTCAGCGCGACAGGGAATACCCAAACCGTCTCAACCAACATACCCGTCTGTGCATCCACCCCTAGTTTCTTGCGGATCAGCCCATAGACGGCAAATGTTGTTGCTAAGTACAAGCCAATCACGGGTACAGAGCCAAATTGCACTATCTGGATGAATACGCCTGTAAAGGCCAAAGCCACGGCAATCCACTGCATCCGGCGAAAACGTTCACCAAGGAACAACATACCAAATAACACACTCACCAGAGGGCTAATGAAATACCCCAGACTTGCTTCAAGAAGATGGTTATTGTTGACCGCCCAGATATAAGTCAGCCAGTTACTGGTAATCGTGAAGGCGGTAAAACCCAATAGCAGCAAGGTCTTTGGTTTACGGACAATCGCCCAGACATGACGCCAGTGACGAGTGACTGTCAGCATCAGCACCATAAAAAATACAGACCATATAACACGGTGCGATACGATTTCATCGGGGGGAACGTATTGTATGCTCTTGAAGTAAATGGGAGCCAGCCCCCAAATAAAATAGGCTCCTAAGGCATACAAGATACCTTTGGCAGTCTGTTGGTTGCTCATAATATCCTTGAATGTTTAGAGAATTAAGAAGAGATGTAAGGGTATTAGCCCATAACCTATACAATGTGGCATCGGGATGAATGATTTACAAGGTATTAATGGCCTAATGAACTAATAAAATTCAATCGTCTATTTTATCAGCGTATAATGCTAAATTGATCGGAATCTTGCAGTGAAATAATCTTTTTTGGTGCCTTGAACTTCTCTTTTTTTCTAAAATAACTACGTGTGATAACATTGAATAATATCTTGTAAATGAATGATGGTCAGCATGAAATCAGCTTATTTCCCTGATGGATAGTTATGCAGGGAGCCAAAGAGAGCAGATCAGGGATCAATATTGGCGAGGTGATAAATATATTTATCTAAAACCCAATAACGTCCTGAATGGTATTTTCAGCTTATCTGGACAATCCAGTCCTCTTACTTTTACCGCCATATCATGATCTCTTAGCTTATTACACCACTGTGCAATATCTTTAGGTGTCCGACATTGGCTCATGGAATAGCCAGAGCCTAATAAATCTTCTACTCCACCTGCTTTTAATATTTTGGCAACCATGGTTGAGCAATTTTTATTAATGGGGTTATAACTATGGCTCATTTGGAAATTGCCATACATTTTTCCATTATAGATTTTACTCTTTTCGTGTTGCATTTTTACAGCATCTAATCCAACCAGATAATATTCCAAATGCGGCAAGACGACAAAATCCTCCCGAAGATTATTAAAGACACCTGCACATGATAAAATTCCTCGCGGTATATTTGGATCAGCAAGAAAACTGACATAATTATCATCTGTCGGACGCCGTGGATTGTTTGAGGAGGTTGAAGGCCAATCTCTTTCTGTTACGGAATAGGGAGTAGGGGAAACGGCACCTCTTCTCTCGTTTGGTGATGTTGGCTGCCTTTCATTATTTTCAGGTATTGGGTTTGCAAACATGGGGTTTGCAGGTGTTGTGCTGTAGGGAAAATCATCCAGCCAAGGACATTTAGGTACTCCACCGATATAAATAGAGGCATGTCCCGCGAAAAATTTGTGACAGGGATACCAGATATAGACAACGGCAGAGACGGGGGTTCCTGCGAGGATTTCTTGTTCTGCTTTGGTTATTGGGTTCATAGCTTATTCTCTGGTTGGTTTATTGATTGGCGTTTCAATAAATAACTTTGTAAAGCAGCTTGTTGCGATTTTTTGGTATTGCCTGAATGGATAGTTGTTAAGATAGGTGTTGTATTACGGTTGATGCAGCGCAGCTTGTTATAAGTAGAGGTATCATATACCTAGAGTGGCAATCTGTTAATAGATGCTTTGGGTTGTGTCGTGATCGGGAAATAGCTACTACGGATGGGTGTTGTGGTACGGTCGAGTACGTCCGAAAAATCGATGGCGGGGTTGAAAATGAGCCTGTCTGACCGTCGTGAATATTCATAAAAAAGGAATATGCTTTGCTGGCACATTCCTTTATTTATTTTGGATCAGCCAACTAAATAAGTCCCTGTTGCACTGGCAATATGTACTTTTTGTTCATTATGCAGCTCTATTCTGGCGACTGAAACTTTATTGCCTGCGCGGATAATATTGCTACTGGCGGTAAACACTTCACCACGTCCGGGGCGCAGGTAATCCACGCGTAAATCAATCGTGCCGACAGTCGGCAGACGCTTTTGCATCTCTGCAATTGTGAGCGTATCTAATGTAGTTAGGGCACTGCCTGCACAAACCAGCCCTCCGGCAACATCCAGTATGGAAGCGATGGCTCCACCATGCAGAATTTTCTGAACCATATTTCCGACTAATTTTTCTTGATTGCAAAATTGTAATTCTGCGTAATCTTGCTCAAAGCGGAGCAGCTCAAGTCCCAGAAGTCGGTTGAATGGCATGTGATAAACAAACAATTCGCCGATAAATTTACGGGCTTCTTCTGGTGTTAATGTTTCTTCTGATGTTAATGATCTGTCTGCTCGCTGTATATTTTCCATAGGTGGGTTTCCTGATAATAAGAAGTCAATCCACTGATATTTTAATGGTTCTTTTAGTTAAAAACTTGTTAAGTTTATGCTTTTATTATCGATCTTACCAGTCTGTGAAGCGCTTCGAAAAACGATTCATTAAAAAAAAACGGACTACAAAAAATAACCATGTCGCGTGTAGAATAAGCAAGAGTTTTTAGGTTGAAATTATTACAATAGGAAAACCAGAAATGCGTTTGTTATGGAAAATACTGGTTATTACCTGCTTATTATCACCATTGGCTCACGCAGCAGAAAAGCAGGTTGATGAAGTGAGAGGGAGTGTGCTTTCGACGATGTTAGGTAAGCAAGAATCTCCTTTAATACTCTCCCCTTATGATACGAATTACATTGTTTATACTTATGGCGGCAGGATTAATAAGCCGGGAATTAATAGCTACGATTGGGCGGAGCACGCCCGCAAAGATGAAGTCAATTTTCAAATAAGTTTTGGTTTCCCACTGTGGCGGGACATCGTAGGTGAGGACTCGTTGCTTGGTGCTTCCTACACCCAGCGTTCATGGTGGCAGCTCAGTAATAAGAAAGAATCATCACCATTCCGTGAAACGAATTATGAGCCACAACTTTTTCTGGCATGGTTGACTGATTATGAATTTGCTGGCTGGCATCTGCGGGAAGTTGAGATGGGATTTAACCATCAATCAAATGGACGTCCGGAAGCCACTTCTCGTAGCTGGAACCGCCTCTATGCCCGTTTTATGGTGCAAAACGGTAATTGGCAGGTGGATTTAAAACCGTGGTATCGTCTGCCAGAACGCTCCCGCCATGATGATAACCCAGACATGAGCCGCTACATGGGATATTACCGCCTGAAGATAGGGTATATCTGGGGAGACAGTGTATTTACCGCTAAAGGGCGTTATAACTGGAATAGCGGTTATGGTGGCGGAGAGTTGGGTTGGAGTTATCCAATATCGAAGCATGTTCGTTTTTATACCCAGCTCTTCTGCGGTTATGGCGAATCAATGATTGATTATAATTTCAAGCAGACCCGTTTTGGTATCGGTGTCATGTTGAATGATATGCTGTAATTACTATGACTCATTGCTGCGACAGTGAAATAGCGTAATCTGCAGGCGCTTAGATCGCGTCTGTATTTTTTACAGCCTGTTTTTAGGCTTTTTTTAGTTACGATTGAGGAAAAGCGTGTCTACCGCAGAACTCATCAGCACGGCATCGCTGGCTGAACAAGCATTACGAAAAACATTCGGATACCAGCAATTTCGCCCGGGACAGCAACAGGTTATTGACGCCGTTCTTGATGGGCGTGACTGTCTGGTGATTATGCCAACGGGAGGCGGTAAATCGTTGTGTTACCAAATTCCAGCATTGGTAAAAAATGGGCTGACGCTGGTCGTGTCGCCATTAATTTCGTTGATGAAAGATCAAGTTGACCAATTGCGGGCAAATGGCGTAGAAGCGGAATGTCTGAATTCAACGCAAAGCCGTGAACAGCAGTTTGATATTATTCAACGCTGCCGTCAGGGGGTCATTAAACTACTTTATATTGCCCCTGAGCGGCTGGTGACAGATAACTTCCTCGATCAGCTCCACGACTGGCAGCCGGTCTTATTGGCTGTTGACGAAGCACACTGTATTTCCCAGTGGGGACATGACTTTCGCCCGGAATATCGGGCGCTGGGTCAGCTTCGCCATCGGTTCCCTGCTCTTCCTGTGATTGCACTGACGGCAACGGCGGATAAAACCACCCGTCAGGATATTGTGCGTTTATTGGAATTACACGAACCGATTATTCATATCAGTAGTTTTGACCGTCCCAATATCCGCTATACGTTGGTAGAAAAATATAAACCGCTCGATCAACTCTGGTCATTTGTACGTGGTCAGCAGGGAAAAAGCGGGATTATTTACTGCAATAGCCGTACTAAAGTGGAAGAAACGGCAGAGCGTTTGCAAAAGCGTGGATTAAGCGTTGCACCTTATCATGCAGGGTTGGAAAACAATCAACGTGCATGGGTGCAGGATGCGTTCCAGCGGGATGATTTGCAGATAGTTGTGGCAACCGTTGCATTTGGTATGGGGATTAACAAACCCAACGTGCGCTTTGTCGTGCATTTTGATATTCCCCGTAATATCGAGTCGTATTATCAGGAAACGGGTCGTGCGGGGCGAGATGGTTTACCTGCTGAAGCTGTGTTGTTTTACGATCCTGCGGATATGGCGTGGTTGCGCCGTTGTTTGGAAGAAAAGCCAGCTGGTGAACAACAAGATATTGAACGACATAAGCTCAATGCCATGGGGGCATTTGCGGAAGCTCAGACTTGCCGACGCCTGGTTCTGCTGAACTACTTTGGTGAAAGCCGTCAGACAGCCTGTGGCAACTGTGATATTTGCCTTGATCCACCCAAGCGTTATGACGGGCTGGTGGAAGCGCAGAAAGCGTTATCTTGCATCTATCGAGTTGGACAACGTTTTGGGATTGGCTATATTGTAGAAGTGTTACGCGGTGCGAATAATCAACGCATTAGAGATTTTGGGCATGACAAACTGCCTGTGTATGGCATCGGTAAAGAGCAAAGTCAGGAACATTGGATGAGCGTTTTGCGTCAGCTTATTCACTTGGGGCTGATTAGCCAAAACATCGCCAATTATTCTGCATTGCAATTGACAGAGGCTTCACGGCCTGTATTACGGAGCGAAGTGCCTTTACAACTTGCCGTACCGCGTATCCAAAACCTGAAAAGCCGTAATCAGCAAAACAAATCATACAGTGGCAATTATGATCGTAAATTATTTGCGAAATTGCGCAAACTGCGTAAATCCATTGCTGATGAAAATAACATTCCGCCTTTTGTCGTCTTCAACGATGTCACGTTAATTGAGATGGCAGAACAGTGCCCGATTACACCTGATGAGCTTTTGCTAATCAATGGGGTTGGGCAGAGAAAACTGGAGCGTTTTGGCGATGCGTTTATGACGCTTATCCGCGAGCATTTTGAGGGATTTGAATAACCGAAGGATACTTAACAGAGGAAGATAAATGGCACCTGAGATATTGAAAGCAAGCTGGTTAAACCGCGAACCTCAGTTCTCTGCCTTTACGAATGGACTATTACTGGATTTTTGGCGAACAAGAGAAGAACGGCAATTTATGGGAGTTGATGATATTCCCATCCATTATGTCTCCTTTTGTTCCCCCCATCATGACAAAACACTCGTGATTCTGCCCGGTCGTAGTGAAAGTTACGTGAAATACCCTGAAGTGGCCTATGATTTTTACCATCTAGGCTACGATATTTTTATCATTGATCATCGTGGGCAAGGGCGCTCAGGACGAATGTTGGATGATGAACAAAAAGGTCATGTTGAAGCGTTTGAACATTATGTAGATGACCTTGCGAAATTCATCGAGCTGGAAGTGACGTCCCGTCCGTCTCATCATTGTTATGCGTTGGCGCATTCAATGGGAGGGGCTATCTTGAGCCGTTTCCTGCAACGTCACCAAGAACCTGTTTTTCGTGCGGTGGCGTTATGTGCGCCAATGTTTGGTATCAACTTACCCATGCCCCGCTGGTTGGCGAATTTTCTGGTTAATCAGGCAGAACCCAATGCCAGGATCCGTAATGCTTACGCATTATCGACGGGGCAATGGAGACCATTGCCTTATTTCATCAATCTATTAACGCACAGTTATGCACGTTATCAGCGTTATTTACGCTATTATGTTGATTATCCTGAATTACGCCTTGGCGGGCCGACTTACCATTGGATGCGTGAAAGTATGCTAATGGGAGATAGTCTGGTTGAAAATGCGGGTGAAATTCAGACTCCACTCATCGTGTTACAGGCGAGTGAAGATAAAGTAGTTAGTAATCGGGAGCTACTGGCTTTTTGCGAATCACGTCAAAAAGCGGGAACAGGAAAAGAAGAACAAAAGCCTCTGGTTATCCAAGGAGCTCATCACGAAATCCTGTTCGAAAAAGATGTATTGCGGGCGCAAGCCCTTAATGCAATTTGTGATTTTTTTGACCAGAACTGATTTAGTTTAGGAACTATAACTATGTATCAAGTTGTTGCTTCAGATTTAGATGGCACGTTGTTGTCTCCCGCCCATAAATTAACGCCATATACCAAGGAAACGTTGAACCTGCTGACAAATCAAGGGATTCATTTTATTTTTGCGACAGGGCGTCATCATATAGATGTGGGACAGATTCGTGATGGATTGGGCATTGATGCTTATATGATCACTTCCAATGGCGCAAGAGTTCACAATACGCAAGATGAATTGGTATTCAGCCACAACTTAGATCCTGAAATTGCCCATGATTTATGCCTATTGGAATTCGATAATCCCAATGTGCTGACTAACTACTTCAATAATGATGATTGGTTAATGAATCGTGATGCTCCTGAACAGGAGGAATTTTTTCAGGAGTCAGTTTTCCATTACCAGCTTTTTCAGCCCGATAATTTTCCTCTGGATGGTGTGTGCAAGGTTTACTACACCAGTGACGATCATGATTATCTGGTGGATTTGGAAGAGAGGATCAAGGCGCGTTGGGGAGAAAAAGTCAATGTTAGTTTTTCACTGAGAAATTGTTTGGAAGTGATGGCAGGTGGTGTTTCCAAAGGTCATGCGTTGGAGCAGGTTTGTCAATCCATCGGGTATCAGTTGAGTGACTGCATTGCTTTTGGTGATGGTATGAATGACCGTGAAATGTTGAGTGTGGCAGGAAAGGGCTGCATTATGCAGGGGGCACACCAGCGTTTGAAAGACATTCTACCGGAGATGGAAGTTATAGGTTCCAATTCTGATGACGCAGTTTCTTGTTATTTGCGGAAAATGTATCAGGTTTGATGCTAATAATCTGAATTATTGAGAGAAAACAGCCTCCTATTGGAGGTTGTTTTTTGCTTTTAATATTAAGCATGATAATTAATAGCATTATTTATTTTTAACTTTTTCCTGAGTGTGATTTTTATTTTCAATTCTAAATAAATAGAAAGTAATTATTTATAAAATGAAATTATTTTTATTGTTCTAATTTTAATTGGTTTTGTTGTGGCGTGATGATTTTTTGTTAATGTATTGTTTTTTAAATGGATTTATCTTTTCAATTTGGATGTGATATCGACGGTTTTAATGGATTAATTCTGTGATTATATTGTCTTGAAACAAATTTTAGTGTCTTCCTTTTAAAATTTATTAATTACAAAACTTAATTTTTCCCTAATGTTTGTGACTGGCATTAGATTATTGATTTCTTCTATTTGAATATTCTACGCGAGTAGATAAGTTTATGTATAAAAATTATTCATGAATAACAATAATATTTTTAGATATACCACGTTGGAATTAAAATTTTACTGCTCCAACATTCAGGGAATATATTGCAATGCCGTATGAAAATACGGCATTAGCGCCCATTCAGATACAGCATGCTTCTGAAGCGTGTCTGGCAACAAAAGAAGGGCGCAATGGGTTTCGGCGTGCCGTGTTTTCCTGTTGGTTGGGAACAACAATGGAATATGCTGATTTTGCTCTATATGGATTAGCGGCGGGTATTATTTTTGGGGATATTTTTTTCCCTGATATGACACCCACCGTCGCCCTCTTTGCCAGTTTTGCAACCTATTCAGTTGGATTTATCGCTCGCCCTATTGGTGCTCTTTTGTTTGGATGGTTAGGTGATCGCAAAGGGCGAAAGATCGTCATGATAATGACGATTATCTTGATGGGGATCTCAACCACGTTAATTGGATTTATTCCAAGTTATGCTCATATCGGAGCTTGGGCTCCTGCCTGTTTGGTAATATTGCGATTCATACAGGGATTAGGGGCAGGTGCAGCACTATCTGGCGGCACGGTTATACTTGGGGAATTTGCACCACCAGCAAAACGGGGGCTGGTTTCTTCTGTCATTGCCTTGGGTTCAAATAGTGGAACTCTGTTGGCATCGCTGGTTTGGTTGCTGGTATTGACAATGGATAAAGAAGATTTACTCGATTGGGGATGGCGTATTCCATTTCTGTCCAGTGCCTTAATTGCGATAGTTGCACTTTATATTCGCCGATATATGAATGAGACACCTGTTTTTGAACGCTACAAGACAGAGCTGGCAGAGCAACGTTTGCAATCATTGGCTGCAAGTGAGAAGCAACGAGTCGCTTATGAAAATCGAAGTTTCTGGCAACGTACTAAGGCTTTTTGGATCATGGTTGGCTTGCGAATTGGTGAAAATGGCCCGTCGTATCTGGCTCAGGGGTTCATTATCGGCTATACCGCGAATGCACTGATGCTGGACAAATTTATTCCTACAATTGCAGTATCCATCGCATCCATGTTGGGTTTTTTGATCATACCATTGTCAGGTTATCTGTCCGATCGCTTTGGACGCCGTATTACCTATCGTTGGTTTTGCCTGTTGCTCATGTTGTACGCATTTCCTGCTTTTATCTTGCTGGAAAGCCGCGAACCTATGATTGTCATCCCAACGATTGTTGTAGGCATGGGGCTGGCTTCTTTGGGGATTTTTGGTGCTCAGGCTGCATGGGGGGTAGAACTTTTTGGCGTGGCGAATCGTTATACTAAGATGGCTTTTGCGAAAGAGTTGGGAGCCATGTTATCCGGAGGCTCTGCACCATTAATTGCGTCAGCATTATTATCTTTTACAGGGCATTGGTGGCCTATTGCCTGCTATTTTGCGTTGATGGCAGGTATTGGGTTTATTACGACATTCTTTGCACCAGAAACACGTGGTCGGGATCTCAATTTACTTGAGGACGCGATTTAGAATCGATCTTAACCTGCGGGCGACATATATCATGAGTTCACACTTGAAAAGAGTGACGCGTAGTGATGTTGCAAAAGAGGCTGGAACCTCAGTAGCGGTTGTCAGTTATGTTATCAATGGTGGCCCCCGACCTGTTGCAGAAGCGACTCGTCAGCGTGTATTAGCAGCGATTCAGAAAACGGGATATCGACCTAATAGTATTGCAAAGGCATTGGTTTCTGGGACGACACATGCTTACGGGCTTATTTTGCCAAATATTGCCAATCCTTTTCTTTCTTCTGTTGCTCATGCTTTGCAGCAGGAGGCATTCAGGCATGGGCAAGTTTTGCTGCCAGGGGATTCCGGGGATAATCGTACCCGTGAAAAAGAGTTGCTCAACAACTTATTGAATCGTCAAATTGATGGCCTGCTGTACACGAGTGTTGATCGCCATCCATATATTGATTTGATTCAGGCCAGTGGCACACCTTGCGTGATGTTGGATTGGGTTAATGCGGGATCAAATGTCAGTACGGTTCGTGTCAATGAACGGATCGCCGCATTTAAGGTGACCCAACATCTCACTCAGCATGGTTATCGGGATATTGCTATTATTTGTGGTCCTCTTGATATGTTGAATACACAAGATCGGCTGTCTGGTTGGCGTGATGCTTTGATGCAGGCAAATTTGGTGGTACGTGATGAGTGGATTTTTTCTACGAAATATACCCGTCAGGGAGGCTACGAAATCACTTTACAAATGTTAAAAGGAAAGCGGCCTCGTGCGCTGTTTGCCACCAATGAATTACAGGCATTTGGATGCCTGCGTGCGTTGGCTGAGCATGGAATCGCTGTACCTGATGATATTGCATTGGTTTGTTTTAATGCCACACAACAATCCCAGTTTAATGTACCGTCTTTGACGGCAGTGCGTCAGCCAATTGACAAAATGGCGCAAACAGCCATTGAAATATTGAGAACCTGGGATGGGAAAGCTCAGGAACGCGAGTTTGAATTTGAATTACAGATTGGTGAGTCTTGTGGTTGTCGCAGTATTTTTTGATTTTTTCCTCTTGGGTAGTGAAATAAAGTGTTTTTGTATTGATATTGGTTATTTTATATATATAACATGATTAACTATCATCATTGAAATTAAATTAATCTCTAACGAGTGTTAATAATAAATTTATTAGCTTTGTTTTTCTGATAGTTTTGTGTGTGACTTTGGTATGTGCCAGAGATATCTATATTGGATTTTTTTATAATTTAGCATTTGGAAGAGTTTTTTAATTCATTATCTAATAATGATGTAAATAATACAGTATTGCCCTGGGAATAATGAAATATAGACTTTAAAAGGTAAATAAGTGTAAAGTTAATCATCCTTTATAGTTTGTCTGTTTTTCCTTTATAAAATCTAATTTCAGTTAAGTGATATTATGAATTGGTATCTTGGTGTCTTTACAAAATATGCTATATTTTCAGGGCGAGCCCGACGTAAAGAATATTGGATGTTTTATTTGTTCAATATGATTGCACTTCTGGCACTCTGTATATTGGGTTCAGCAATTGATGAGTCCATTGGTGTGGTCTTGGTTGGTGCTTATACGCTTTTCTCCTTAATTCCAAACATCGCAGTAACGGTACGTCGCCTTCATGATACTAACCGCTCTGGATGGTGGTTTTTATTGATTTTTGTTCCATTATTTAACATTGCCTTATTAGTATTTACCCTGTTAGAAGGTACTCAGGGAGATAACGAATACGGAGCAGATCCGAAAAAAATGCCTTAATAATTTAAGGCATAACCTAAATTAAAAGTTCAGTTTGCCATCACTTTTAAAACGCTGTTCATAATTTTCTTACAGCGTTTTTTTATAAAAAATCGCTGTAAGAAAATAATACCGTTTTTCTAAATATCATAGATTACTTATTTTCTCCCTTTTTTGCATCACCCCGTAAATTGCTAATCCTCCCAATACCACGACAGCCATCATCAATGGTGTTGTCTGGCAAAGTCGGTTTCCAGCACTGCACCAAAACAGAGATACCCGACAGGTACGGCAAGGAATCGTGTAGAGGAAAACAGCGTCATTATGCGGCCAAATAGTTTTTCTGGTACTTGGCGTTGTATCAGAGTGACTTCAACGGGTGCAGAAAACCCAATGCACATGCCAATAGCGAAAAGCTGGATGAACAGGACATATTGTCCGCTGAATAGGTTCAGGGATATCAGAAACAGCACAAATAGGCTGTATCCAGAAAGGATTATACGGTTGCTGGAAAAATGTTTTCCGTAAACACCATACAGCAATGAAGAAAGCGTTGTGCCTGCGCCAAAGCAAGTCATTGAGACACCGAGGCTTAAAACAGAATTAAATTCCTGTTTATTCACATACGGTAGATAAACGATCAGGAGCGGTGTGAGCACAAAATTAACGACTGAACTGATGATAAGGACGGCAAAAATATTTTTTTCAGATTTTATATACCTGAATGCTTCAAGGAAATAATGACGTGATAACGGGGGCGTTTTAGTGACCTCATTGATATCGGCGACAAAGTGTTTTTTCAGAATAATCAGCCCCAGCGAGACGGCCAGGAAACTTATGGCATCGAAATATAACGCATTGATCGTACCGAGCAGGGCGATAATGAATGATCCGATAACAGGGCCGATCAAATCGCAAATATTCTCAATGGTGCCGTTGATCCCATTGATCAACTCATGTTCCCGTTTATTTTGCCTGATCTCCTTTGCCAGCATCACATCTTTTGCCAGTCTCCCCGGAGAATCCAGAATGGTGGAGAATATTAGCAAAACAGCCAACAGATAGAAGTGCAGTATATCCATTGTATAAAACACAGGGATCAGCAGGACACTGAGGAAATTCACCAAATCAGATGACACTGAGATGCGGAACGCCCCGTATTTATCCACTAATTGTGCGCTGAAGAAAATGGAAAAGATCAATGGCAGGATTTTTGCGGACATCACTGTAGCAACCAAAAGCGGGCTACCTGATATTTCCAGAATCAGCCACGGAGTCGCAATTTCAGTAATGGCGTTCCCTAAGATAGAAACGCCATTTAATGTCAGTAACCCACTAATTTGAAAAGGAATGTGTTTTATCATGTCCCGGCACTATTATAGTGATCCCGGTTTACGGGGTGGATTCCGCCCCGAAGTATTGACGGTATAACTACGCATTTCCTGACTAAAAACATCAACATGAGCCTGAAAAGGCGGGAATGGCAAGGTAATGTCGTGCTTGCGGAATTCCTGCAAAATGTGTTGGTTTACTTCATGGCGGGCAGGCATACGGTGCCCCATTTCTGCGGCATAAGCACGCAACTCATAAATCTGAATACCTTGCTGTAAATCCACTAAATAGACTTCCGGCATCGGGTTGTCGAGAATTAATGGCGAGCTTCTGGTGGCACTCATTAATATCTCCGTCGCATAGGCAGATTCAGTCTCAGCGGGTACAGGGATCGTCAGAACAATACGGGTGATTGTGTCAGACAATGACCAGTTGATAAATTGCTCAGTAATAAAGGCCTTGTTGGGAACGATAATTTCTTTCCTGTCCCAGTCAGATAGCGTGGTTGCACGTGTATTGATTTTTGTGATGCTGCCGGTCAGGCCACGGATCGTTACGGTATCGCCAATTCGAATGGGCTTTTCAAACAGGATAATCAGGCCGGAAATGATATTGGTAAAAATTTCCTGTAAGCCAAAACCCAGCCCAACCCCCATTGCGGCAATCAGCCATTGCAGTTTTGACCACTCAATACCCACCAGAGAAAAACCAACCAGACCACCAATCAGGGTAATACTGTATTTGGTCAGCGTTGTGATGGCATAACCTGTACCTGGTGATAGATCCAAATGCTGTAATAGGGCAAGTTCCAGCAATGCCGGCAAATTACGGACCAGTTGCGTAGTAATGATGATAACTAATATCGCAACGAGTATTGCACCGAGAGTAATTGGCTGGACAGTATCGACGCCGTTTATGGTCGTACTAACGCTCCAGAGCCTGATATTTTCAAGGAAAGAAAACGCAGAATGTAATTCAGACCACAATAGAATGAGTGAAACGAGAGCAAGCATTGTCAGGATCGAGCGTACTAACCCTAATGACTGGGCGCTGATGGCATCCAAATCAATAACAGGTTCTTCAACTTCGATCGAGCCTTCTACGCTACTGTTAATATTGCTTGAATCCTCTTCACTTTTGGCGCGTTGAGCCAGTATTTCTGCACGGCGCTGTTTGGCACGTTCAAAAGCAATTTTGCGCCGTTGGATCAGCATCCATCGACGAATAATGTGGTAAATGACCAGCAAGAAAAACCAGATAGCAACGGAGGTTTCCAGACGCCCCAGCAAAGCCTGTGATGTTTGCAGGTAGCCGAGAATCGAAGCAAATGCTGCCAAGATCGGGGCAGAAAACAGTATCCACCATAGGACAGAGCTAACGATATTTTCACCTGACCCATATTTGTCCATGTAAAGCGGGATACCGGCGCGTTTTAGGCTGTTAGTCACCAAACTTAAGGAAATACAGAGCATCACAAAACAGAGCCTGCCGAGGGTAGGGGTAAATTCCCGGTCGCTGTAATTGTTAAAGGTGATTAATGCCATCATGAGAGGCACGATCAGGAAAATGGACAGGCGATAGAACCGCATTGCCCGTTTTATGCGCTCTTCGGGCCAGCGAAAATGCGCGATAAATAAGCCATTAGGATGAGCAAACGCGGCACTGAGCATAAAGATCCATAGAACCGGCGTTGTTGCACGTACACCATCACCAATTGCGTTAGCCATCGGATACTGCCACGCATTTTGCAGGCCATAACCAATGGCTGACCAGAGCATTGGCAGCGGTAATGCCGCGATGATAGACCAGAAAACAGTACGCAAAGTAAGAGAGAAATGATCTTGTGTCACTTTGCCGATGCGATTGCTGGAACGCTCAAGAAAAGCATGATATTGGCGGTGCGAGCTGATACTGAAAATCACTAGTAGCAAAGTACCCAGCAGATAGAGCAGAGTATCCTGTGTGGTCAGCATATTATGGATTGCAGCACCTAACTGCGAAAATGTATCCAGAGACAGAAGGCGCGTCAGAGCCTGCACTACCTGTAGCGGATAATCCAGCGATATGGAGTTAACATCTGCGACCCAGAACAGATAGCGATGAGTGGCGTCCCGAACTTCTTTCACCGCATCATTTAATTGGTTGGTGGCTACTTTGAGCTTTGTTAATTCCAGAATTTCGCTGTCATACCCTGAAAGCAGAGAATTTAACAGCTCTTTCCGAGTCCGGGTCAGGGATTCATAAACTTGTTTCTGTGCCGGAGTCAGGGAGTCATATGAAGATGATGTCTGGTCAGAGTCGTTCTGTGAATGTTCCAGCATATCCTCGTATTTCAGCCGTTCAACCCGCAATTCGGCAATACTTCTGTCGAGTTGCTGGGATTTTGGCATATCAGGGATACGAGTGACCTGAGCTCTTAAGGCTTCCCCAAGTGCAGTGGAGTCGCTTAGCCATTGTGCCTGTTCACGAATAGTATTAAGTGTCTGGCGTACCAGCAAAATATCGCTGGCAGCCTTGCGCTGTTGTGAACCAATAACATCCATGCTCTGAGTCTGGTGGCTGAGCATTTGTGATAATTGGCGGTTTTGCTGAAGCTCATCCAGCAAAAATTGTGGCAGTTTCCCTCCACTCTGCTCTGCCAGCATTTCGGTATGTTCAAGTGCGGATTCCGCTTTTTGTTGGCGTTGGCTGTTTAGCTGACTGCGCAATTGTTGGAGTTTAAGATCCAGCCTCTGATAGCGTTTTTTAAATAAATCGGCCCGTATGCGGGCAATTTCTTGCCGGTTATTCGCAGAAAGTTGTGCCATTTCCAGTTCGTTGGTCACGGCTTTACGGGCGTTGACTTCTGTTTGGGCCAAAGTCAATTGTGCTTCAGAGAGGGGGGAGGCCGGTGAACCCAAAGACTGGAGACGGGAAGTCGCTTCTGTCAGCAGACGTTTCGCCTCAACCTGTTGCTGAGGCAACAGGTTCATAGAGTCGCTGATTTCCCGGATCTTATCCTGTTCTTGCTGTAATTGGCGTCCCTGTTCCAGTAATTCGCTACTAACCTGAATAATTTGTTGTTCTAAGTTACTGATAGACTGATTAGCAGGAATGGGGGGGACAGTATTACTTTCGGCAAGAATTTTCTGGCGTAATTCTCTGATGATAGATGGAAAATCATCAATCGACTGTTGATACTTTTGAGTGCGCTCATCGGCGGATTTTGTATCGTTAACCCAATTTATAGCCCCTTGAAGTGCTTGCGCGATTTCAGAACCTTGTGGATTCTTACTGCCTTCAACCTGCTTTAGCTCCTGTTTCAGCTGGGTTTCATCCAACTGTGTGATAGCGGCAAAAGCCGGATTTGCAATCAACAGGCTGAGAAGTAAACTGATAATCAGGCGCACAATAAGGGGCTCCTTGGTTCTAAAATTAGATGACGATGTCTTTACTCATTGGTTCATCATTTGCTGCTTCATCGGTATTCTCTGTCGGTTCTTCTGCCGTGATAGCCTGAGCCAGCAAACCACCCATGAGGGTTTGTGAACCGCTGTATAAATTATTGGCAAAATTAACCTGATTGGAAGCAAACAGGTTGATTACAGTTGAACCAAGTTTGAAGCGCCCCATTTCCTCTCCTTTTTTGAGAGAAACCACACCTTCTTCACCTTCTGCCGGATATGCCCAGCGTTTGATGATGCCTTCACGCGGTGGTGTGACACAACCGCTCCAAACGGTTTCAATACTGCCAACAATCGTTGCACCCACCAGAATTTGTACCATTGGCCCGAATGCTGTTTCAAACACACAGATGACACGTTCATTACGCGCAAACAAATTTGGTACATTGGCTGCCGTCAATGGATTGACTGAAAACAGATCGCCGGGAACATAGATCATTTCTTTTAGTACACCGTCGCATGGCATATGGACACGATGATAATCTTTTGGCGATAAGTAAGTGGTAATAAACTGACCGTTGCGGAATTGCCCGGCGAGTTGATATTGCCCTGCCAGAAGAGCTTCAACAGTGTAGTAGTGGCCTTTGGCCTGAATAATTTGCTCTTCGCGGATCGCTCCAAGCTGGCTGACGGTTCCGTCTGCCGGCAGAGCCAATTGATTGGCTTCACTGACGATAGGGCGAATGTCTTCCTTCAATGGACGGACAAAAAACTCATTGAATGTTGAGTAAGCAGTGAATGAAGGGTCTTTGGCTTCATTCATGTCCACTTTATAAGTTTTGGCGAAAGCTTTGATTACAAGTTGTGTCAGCCAGCCAGCCTTTTTATTGGCAAACCAGCCTGCCAAATTTGTAATACATTGTTTTGGCATTAAATATTGTAACCTGATTTTAAGATTATCCAGCACGTCAACCTCTTGGATTTTTTTCTGGCAAATTGGACAAAAGTTTTCTATTGTACCTGCCATTATTTTGAATGTCAGGGTATCGTTAATTATTGTCTTATTTTTGACCGCCTGTGAAATTTCGGCGTGGTTTAACTTGTGCCATGCTTTCCAGAATCCGGTGATAATTTTCGAAACGCTCTTCTGCAATAATGCCTTGTTCTAACGCTTCCCTTAAGGCACATCCCGGATCATCGTGATGTTTGCAGTCCCGGAATTTGCATCCGCCAAGGTATTCCCGGAACTCAATAAAGCCTTGTGTCACCTGCTCTGGTGTCAGGTGCCATAATCCGAACTCACGAACACCCGGAGAGTCGATCACATCGCCCCCCAACGGGAAATGATAGAGGCGTGCTGTCGTGGTGGTGTGCTGACCCAGGCCGGAATTATCAGAAACTTCATTAACCAGAATGTCTTTTTCAGTATCAGGCAGCAGGGTATTGAGCAAGCTGGATTTTCCAACGCCAGACTGCCCAGCAAAGATACTGATTTTATCAGCCAACAGGGAGGTAAGTTCAGCGATCCCTTCATCGGTATGGCTGGAAACTTCCAGTACGCGATAGCCGATATTGCGGTAAATGTTCATGGTATCGTTAACCCATGCCCGGCTTTCGGGGTCCAACAGATCGACTTTATTGAGTACGAGCAAAGGTTCGATGTTGAGTGTTTCACATGCGACTAAATAGCGATCAATAATATTCAGTGAAAGCTCCGGCAATATAGCGGAAACAATCACAATTTGGTTGATATTTGACGCGATAGGCTTGATGCCATCGTAGTAGTCGGGGCGTGTAAGCACAGAAGTACGCTCATGAACCGCTTCTACGATCCCATTCACTTTGACATCAGATTGGAGCTGCAACGCAGGACGCCATACAACGCGGTCGCCAGTCACTAATGAGCCGATTGTTCTGCGAATATTGCAACGCTGTATGGAAGAATCTGCGGCCTCAATATCGGCATGTTGTCCGAACCGGCTGATTACCAGCCCTTCCTGTGGGTCACCAAACTGGCTATCATCCATTTCTGGTTTGTTGGCATTAGCCTTGTTCAGCCTGCGCTGATGATTGGCTTGCACACGGCGTTGCTGCCCTTTGGAGAGTTTACTTTTAGCCACTGAACCTCACTTATTTTATCTATCTTGCTGATTATCGCTGTGAATGATCAAAAACGTTATGATACATCACCGATACAGACTACCTCTTTTGAAGGAAACTAGGATATATCATGTCAAAAAGTGAGAACAATCTTATCTGGATAGATTTAGAGATGACGGGATTAGATCCCGAGCGGGATCGCATAATCGAAATCGCAACTATTGTCACAGATGCGGAGTTAAATATCCTTGCAGAAGGCCCTGTGATTGCGGTGCACCAGTCAGATGAGCAATTGGCATTGATGGATGACTGGAATGTGCGGACGCATACTGCCAGTGGGTTGGTCGAGCGAGTGAAACAGAGCCAGTTTGCTGATGCTCAGGCAGAGAAAGCGACTATCGACTTTCTGGAACAGTGGGTTCCGGCAGGAAAATCGCCAATTTGTGGCAATAGTGTGGGGCAGGATCGCCGTTTCCTGTTCCGTTATATGCCAGAGTTGGAGAAATATTTTCACTACCGTTACTTGGATGTCAGTACGCTGAAAGAATTGGCCCGTCGTTGGAAACCTGAGATGTTGTCAGGGTTCAGTAAGAAAAATACCCATCAGGCGTTGGATGATATTCGGGAATCCATTGCTGAATTGGTGTATTACCGTGAGCACTTTATCCAGAAATAACGTTATCCAGAAAAAAATCAGGCATTGGTAAAAGGCTTGTACGTAAATTAATCGCTGCATTGATGATTAAGCGGATGATTTGCCGATTTAATCATCAATCAGAGAAAAAACGCGATTTTTTGTGTTTTGGGGCTTGCCAGAAGAATAATTCCTCGTATAATGCGCTCCCCGTACCGATGAATAATTTCAACAGTACGTCACACCAAGATTTAAGCGGGAATAGCTCAGTTGGTAGAGCACGACCTTGCCAAGGTCGGGGTCGCGAGTTCGAGTCTCGTTTCCCGCTCCAAATTAAAAGTTATGCAGGTGTGAAAAATTAGGCCGATATAAGCCATAAAAATGCGGGAATAGCTCAGTTGGTAGAGCACAACCTTGCCAAGGTTGGGGTCGCGAGTTCGAGTCTCGTTTCCCGCTCCAAATTCAGGACGGTAGATTTTTATCAAAGTCTGCAAGTCATAGAAAAAAGCGCCGAAAGGCGCTTTTTTTGTTTTCAAAATATCTAACCAAGGCCAACGGCCACGTGAACATTCAATGGTGCTGCGGTTTAGTCAGTTACAATGATGTCCAACACGTATTATCACATCGTTTTTTGTAATTCTTTCAGCAATGTTTCCTTACATTCCATCATATATTTCATCGCTTTTTGCTTCACATGTCCAAAACCACGCACCTGATTGGGTAATTCTGCAAGTTGCTGACAGGTTGCCAAATTATTGTGATCTATTTTTTCGATCAAAATATCAATTAATCGCTCATACTCAAGCAGCAAATTTCTTTCCTGCTTACGCTCTTCCTGATAGCCAAAAATATCGAAAATAGTACCACGCAGTGATTTACACGCAGCAAGAAAGTGGAGAATAGGAATAATCCATGAACCGTATTCCCGTTTTCCTCGTTGACCTGTGCGGGGATCTTTACGATTGAGAAGGGGAAGGCTGAGGTGAAAGCGAATTTTATTTGTATTATCGAATTGAGTTTTGAGATTATCGAAAAAATCAGTTTTGACGAAAAGGCGTGCAACTTCATATTCATCTTTGTACGCCATCAATTTAAATAAGTTTTCAGCAACTGCTCGGGTAATTTCTTCGGCATCAATCTGTTGCGCTACCATCTGAATCTGGGCAACACGGCTGAGGTAATGCATCGCGTATCTTTCATTCTGATAATCAACCAGCAATTGATATCGGTGCATCACGAGGTCGTCCAGACTTTTTATGCTTTTTTGTGGATGCATATTTAAATGCTCCTGTAAAATTTCTGGCTGTACAGCCGCGATACGGCCTATCAGAAAAGCCCGTCGCGCATTATCCGCTGAATTTTCCAGCTCTTGAATGGTATTGTTGATAGAAGATAAGGTGATCGGGAGTTTACCGAGTTGCCAGGTATAACCGATTAATATGATATTTGTTTGATCCCTGTCTCCTACCAGATGAGTAGCCATCATTTCTGCATCAATAGAGAGTAATGTGTGAGTATGTTGGTTAAGGATATCTAGCATTTTAGGTTGATCCAGATCCAACATCGGGGCTCGGAGCATTGCGCCAATCTGCGTTTCATGAGTGTTCAGGATACATTTCGTTGACCCCCTCGACATCACTTCCAGCGCATTTTGTCCTACCGCAGCAACGAGGTCAGCCGCGATAACCAGATTGGCTCTTCCCCGATCAACCCTGACTTGATGCAGTTTATTGGCGTCATGGCATAACCGAACATGGGTGATCGCTTCCCCTCCCTTTTGGGCAAAACCGGTAAAATTGAGCAAGCTGACGGCACAATCATCTAATTGTGCGGCATTTGCAAGGAGGTGTCCTGCGGTGACGATGCCTGTACCGCCGACCCCAACCAATAGGATTTCATAAGGGGTTTCCGCCAAGACAGGTGTTGGTAGTGGTAGTGGTAGTTTCTGGATAATTTTTTCTAAATCGGCTTGTGAAAGAATTTTGTTGAGATCGGGACATGGATTGGCATTTTCGACGGTGATAAAGCTGGGGCAAAACCCTTTCAGACAGGATAAGTCCGAATTACAAACGTGTTGATCTATTGTGCGTTTAGTGCCTAAAAGGGTTTTTGTCGGGATCACCGCGAGACAATTCGATTGTATTTGACAATCACCACAGCCTTCACAAATTTGCTCGTTAATGACAGCACGTCGCGTCACTTTGGGGGCTAACCCACGCTTTCTTTTGCGGCGAAGTTCTGTAGCACACTCTTGATCGTAGATGATGACTGTTACGCCGACAATCTCACGAAGTCGTTTCTGAATATCTTCCAAATAGTCCCGCCCATAGAGCTTCACACTGGCGGGAAGGCGGTTTTTATCTTTATATTTATCAGGACGGTCTGTCACGACAACGACTTCTTTTACCCCTTCTGAAATCATCAAAGAGGCAATTTGTAATATTGTAATGCTTCCATCCAGTGGCTGCCCGCCTGTCATTGCGACGGCATCATTAAACAGTAATTTATAAGTAATGTGACTTCCCGCAGCAACAGACTGACGGATAGCCAAGTGACCGGAATGAAAATAGGTTCCATCTCCCAGATTCTGAAATACGTGAGAGCGATTGACAAAAGGGGCATGTCCTATCCAATCGACACCTTCTCCTCCCATTGGCAAGAGGCCGCTTCCGGAGTTGCGATCCATCCATGCAGCCATGACATGGCATCCTATGCCAATTTGAGCTTGGCTACCGTCCGGCAAGCGGGTTGAAGTGCTATGGGGACACCCTGCACAAAAATAAGGGGTTCGTTTAGGCAAAGTGGCATCATGCGGAAGAATCGCTGTTGACCATTCTGGCGGTACGGAGAGAAAGAGGCCGAACTGTTGTAACCACCCGGAAAGCGGAGTTACGATCCGTGAGGGGCGTAATTCTATATCAGTCGGCAACAATTTTTGACCGAGATGGTTGTGTTTACCGATCAGATTGACATTTTTTCGTAACTTAACTAATTGATGTGCCAACAGCATTTCAACGATGGCTGCTTTCTCTTCAATGATAAAAATATCAGTGACTTGTGCAGCTAGTTCGCTGAGAAGCGGTGATAAAGGAAAAACCAAGCGTACATGAAGAAATGCGATTCCTTGTTGTGCCAAGTCGGAAGGCGTCAGTCCCCCAACACGCAGAGCTTCCATGACATCCTGATGGGCTTTGCCAACTGTGACCAATAAGGCGCGTGGTTGTTCGCAAGGTGTGAGGAGATAATCGATGGGGTTCAGTTTGGCAAAATCTTCAATGGCTTTTAGTTTATAGGCTAAACGCTTTTCAATCTGCGGGCCGGGGAGGTCTGGCCAACGCCAGTGCAGCCCATCGGGGCCAGAATCAATTTGGGGGATTTTGTACTCGGGGAAGGGTTTGCTTTCTCTGACGGCACCACTTTCCACAACTTCACTGATCGCCTTGAATCCAAACCATGCGCCGCTTATGCGTGAGGCTGCCCATCCCCATAGACCAACATCGAGGTAATCAGCAACCGATGCCGGATGCAGAATGGGCATGCTCCATGCCATCATCGCGAGATCAGATTGGTGGGACATGGAAGAAGAGACACAGCCATGGTCATCCCCGACGATAACCAACACCCCACCGTGTGGTGAAGAGCCATAGGCATTGCCATGTCTCAGTGCATCACCAGAACGATCGACTCCCGGCCCTTTGCCGTACCACATCCCAAAGACACCATTAACTTGCCTGTCAGGGTCAGACTCCACTTTCTGTGTACCCACCAGTGCATCTGCCGCAAGATCCTCATTGACTGCCGGCTGAAACCGGATGTTAGCTTGAACAAGTTCTTTGCTGTGTTGCCATAATGTTTGATCTAAACGGGCTAAAGGTGAACCGCGATAACCCGAAACGAATCCCGCTGTATTAAGATTATGGAGTTCATCTAATTTAGCTTGAGCGAGTAGAAGGTCAACCAGCGCTTCAGTGCCCGTGACAAATTTAGATTGATAATATCGAGCCATATCTTTGACCCTCTCTGAAGAGAATAATCATCTAAGTAACGACCAAAATTGATGCTAATCTATTTCTATCAAATGGTTACGACAAGCATAAGTCTTATTAGATGTTGGTTATTTGTTTATTTAATGTTAATTTTATGAGCTAAGCCATTCTAAATAATTGTAACGGAGATAGCATGTCATTTTTGTGTCAGAACAGAGAGGGTATCTTTTGAGCGTTTAGTGTGAGGATAAATGTAAAGGGCTTGCCATCTTATCTGAACATGTTCATAATAGCGCGCATTCCTGATATGCAGGTTAAGATATAGCCTTGCTATTCATAGCGTTAACCAGTATTCAGGTATCTCCGGCTAATGATAGCCGTCAGCGACGCGGGAATAGCTCAGTTGGTAGAGCACAACCTTGCCAAGGTTGGGGTCGCGAGTTCGAGTCTCGTTTCCCGCTCCAATTTCCTCCATTCTGTTATTTTATTTCCATAAGAATATTTACGTCTGAAAGTGTAATTTGCTTTTTTTGTCTGTTTTTTATACTTCTTTTTTACCCTTACAAAAAGAATGGTCATGTATTCAACACGTTATTATTCAGATATTATCCCTATTTTTATGGGAAAACTTAATGGCCACAGTAGAAGTTAAGTGTCGATTTTGCAATCGGGCAAAAGGTGTTAAAAAGCATGATACGGGTAAAGGAAGCCATCAACGTTATCGTTGCTTGTCTTGTCATCGCACTTTCCAACTCGAGTATTCCTATCGTGCCTGTCAGGCCGGAATAAAAAGCCGCAACGTTGGTTATGGTATGCTTGGGAAGCTTACCTAAAGCGTACAATTGCTCATACTTTTGGAAAGCGAAGCAAGAAAACGCTCAAGAAACTACTGAAAAAATTATCTCGATTCAACAAACCGGATTTTTAGGCAAGGGTTCTTTAATTCAAATTATTATCTTTTTGAGGAAGTTTATTAAGACCTTTTGCCTCATTGAATATTGAGTTGAATGTAACCAAATAACATGAACCTGAATTGTATCGGTAGAGTAATCGCTTAATATCGGAACAAGCAGTTTTTTATCTAAATAATGTTGAATAGTGATATCAGGCAAATATGCAATCCCTATCCCTTTTAGGGCAAAATCAATACGAGCATTTAAATTATTGCACACAATTGATCTAGGAAGGTTAGTTTCTCTGGTTGAGTCAATTGGCCATTGTTCAATAATCCCAGTATTTGGTGAACGATAGTGTAGTAATCTATGGTTCATCAAATCAGAGGAAGTTAGAGGTTCTCCATTCTTCGCCAAATATATTGGTGATGCAACGATAAGACGCCGGAAATTACCTAAATGATGGGATCTTAGATTATTATCTGGAATATACCCAACACGTATAGCAGCATCGAATGCTTCTTGGGTTAAATCAACATTGCGGGCTGAGTAATCCAGTTCCAATTCAATGTCTGGATATTGTTCATTAAATTTAGACAAGTGATCTAAAAAAATATCTGTGATTGGAGCGAGGCTTATCTTTAAGCGTCCTTGAGGTTTTTGAACAGCGTTGGATAGCTCATATTGGAGTTCATCTATCTCGTCTAGGATTCGTCGGCTCTTTACAAGCAATATATTCCCTTCATGAGTAAGAGAAATACTCCTAGTTGTTCGGTTAAATAGTTGTACTCCAAGTTCCTTTTCAAATCGCGATATTCGCTTACCAACAGCAGATGCTGTAAGACCTAATACCCGACCTGCACCGACAAAACTTTTGAGTTCTGCGACTTGGACAAACACCGAAATTGCGGTAAGAGATTCAATCATTTTTTCTCCATTGCGGACAATTATGTCTCCATAGACCGGAGATATACCCTACTTTTTCCACAAATGCCAGTAAGATAAGATTATGTGATTCCATAAAACTATTATGTTTTTTAGTCGGCATAAGTTGTTTTTTTGATGTAACCTTTGTCGTTAATTGGAGTTTTTTATGAATAGTAATAAAGTCATGAGTTGGCCACTTTTTGCGTTGGCAATCTCCGCTTTTGCGATTGGTACAGCAGAATTTATTATTATGGGCTTATTATCCCAAATTTCGGTGGATTTGAGTATTTCTATACCTACTGCCGGATATCTGGTTTCAGGTTATGCAATTGGTGTTGTAATCGGTGGTCCTTTGTTTGCGTTTGCCTTGCGTAAGGTAGAAGAAAAAACGGCACTTCTACTGCTTATGGTTATTTTTATCGTTGGCAACTTAGCCTGCGAGTTAGCATCTGGTTTTGAAGTATTATTGATTGCTAGAGTTTTTACAGCGTTTAGTCATGCCTCTTTTATTGGGATAGCTGCAGTTTTGGCATCGCGCATTGCACCACCCGGTAAGGAAGGGAGGGCTATGACTCTTATGTTCACTGGAATGACCTTGGCTAACGTCCTGGGTGTACCAGCCGGTTCTTATATTGGTCTAGAGCTTGGTTGGAGAACGACATTTGTAGGTGTTGTTATCTTGGGCCTACTGTCTTTATTCATGATATTTATTCTTGTGCCATCCAAAAAAATCACGAAGTCTAGCAAGCGTGAAAATAGTATGATTGGATTAAAGAGACCTCTCGTTTGGCTCGGATTAATAACCAGCGTGATGGCATCAGCAAGTATGTTTACCTTCTTCACTTATATTGTTCCTATCCTTCAGGATGTTACTCATGTAGAACCAAAATTTGCCAGTCTTGCTTTGATGATCTGTGGTATTGGAATTACCATCGGCGGGCTACTTGGGGGACGTCTTGCAGATTGGAATCTCACCAAATCTTTGGTTTTAGCATTGTGTATTTTAATTGTAACGCTTGTTGCCTTCTATTGGACAAGCTATGTAAGGTATCCAGCTGTAATCAATATGGCTATTTGGGGATGTTTATCTTTCACAGTAGGAATGCTCTTGCAAGTTTTGATAATTAGAGTTGCAGGGGAATCTGCAAATTATGCCTCAACTTTGAATATCGGTGCATTTAATCTTGGTAATGCTATTGGGGCGTGGATTGGTGGGAAGGTTATTGATGCAGGATTCCCATTGAATACAATCTCCTTGGTGGCTGCTGCTATCTCTGTTGCCACTTTGATAATGGTACTTATTATGTTTATTAGCAATGGTCGACAACTTCTGATCTACAGATAGTTCTAGAATAGGATTGGTTAATAGCTTTTGCTCTCTATAAAAATGACAACAATAATTAATTCAAAGAGAGTAAACGGTCTGCTTTTTGCCAACACGACACTATCCAATCCATTAATACCGATATCCGATTGGGAACATAGTGGCTTTTCATTCTTAGCAGATGAACAGGCAGTGCGGGCAACAGCCACTCGGTTAACAGTCTGATTATTTTCACTACCATGTGGGCTTGTGGCGAAGCGAGATGACTATTTATAGTGGTGCTTTCAGTATCCTGACTTATACCTTGATGGGGATAACATTATTGGCTGTGTCTAAAATCAATTGAATATCGTTAATAAGCTCAGTGCCAAAATATAACTTCTGTTGATTAGGTTAATCTATCTATTATTCATTATCACGACAGCACTGGAATTTGATATCGCTTTTCTTGCTACTTCACTGGAATATATTTCAGTGTATTGAAAAGTAAAATTTTTTGTTAGCACTGGAAAGGTAATCTCCCCCATGATCATCATCGAGAGCCTGCGTCTATAGAATAATTACAGTAGGTATTAGTGACATTCATAGATTCTCGCCCTTTGCGATATTTAACATCTGTATTGTCGTTATGTTTGTCCTAAATAGGGGCAATTATCTTCATATATTAATCGCTGGTGCTGATTAAAAGACTTCTTTTCTTGATCTTTAAAAAAATCGTCATTATTGATGGGAGTATAGAAAAGATGATAAGAACCGGAGAAAGATATGTTGATGACCTGCGTGATGGACGAACGATTTTTATTAATGGAGAGAAGATTACAAATCATGTGGATCATCCTGCGTTCAGGAATGCTATCAGGTCTGTAGCGAATTTATATGATTATAAAGTTAAACATGCCGATAGCATGACGTTTAAGACAGAAACGGGGGAGCAAATCAGCCTGCACTGGGAATTACCCTCTACACCGGAAAAGTTAATTGCACGTGGTCATGCTGCCTATGAATGGGCGAAGCAGACGGTTGGCTGGTTGGGCAGAAGCCCTGATTATACTCCATCGGCACTTACAGGAATGCTGACGCATATTGAGTTATTTGAATCTTACTCACAAGAGCGAGCGGATGCTCTGCGGAATTATTTTGCTTATGCGAGTGAAAAAGATCTCTATCTGACTTATGCACTGGTTAGCCCACAAGGCGATCGTTCAAAAACACCGGGCGAGCATACTAAGAATATTTATCACACTCTTGGTGTGGTGGAAAAGAATGCGAAGGGCATTGTTGTCAGAGGCACAAAGATGCTGGCAACCGGGGCAGCTCTGGCAGATGAGGTTTTTGTTGGTACGCATTATCCCCTTAAGCAGGGCGTTGATGAGCGATATGCACTCTCTTTTGCTATGCCACTTAATACGGATGGCATCAAAATCATTTCAAGGCAATCTTACGAACTAGGGGCCAATCCCAAGGATTATCCGCTATCGTCCCGGTTTGATGAAAATGATTCCATGCTCTATTTTGATGATGTTTTGGTACCCTGGGAAAGGGTTTTTGTCTTCGAAGATATTGAGATGTGTCTCAGGCAGTTAGACTCAACGGCGACAGAAGTGATAATGGATACCCAAGGTCTGGCCCGTTATGCTGTGAAATTGCATTTTTTGGCGGGCTTGGCTCAGAATATGGCTGAGATAAATGGCGTGTGTCAGATCCCAGCCGTGAAGGAATCACTTGCACAGTTAGCCTGCTATGCCATGAATATGGAGGCGCTGTTTAAAAGTGTCATCCATTGTCCAAAAATATATAACGGATTTTATATACCAGATAAGACCCTGCTTTATACGTATCGGGTTATGTCGCAGTCAATATATCCTAATGCGTTGGAAATAATCAGAAAGTTGGCGGGTGGGGGCATTCTGATGTTGCCATCCAGTGAGGCAGATTTAGAAAATGATGAAATTTTAGGAATCATTGAGAAAACACAATATTCTTCAGTTGTTTCCCCTATCGAAAGGGTCAGGCTGATGAAGCTGGTGTGGGATGCGGTTGGGTCAGAGTTTGCTTCAAGGCATCATCAATATGAATTGTTTTATGCAGGCGCCCCTTATCAGACGTTAGGACGTTTTTATAAGCAATACGATTGGGAATCATCAAGAGCATTGGTTGAGAAGGTAAAAATGCCATAGTCGGTAAGGGAAAGTGCCAGCATGGAAATGCTGGCACTTATTGCAATCCCCGCCAAAAATAAATTGTCGATAAAGCGCTTGCTATCCTGTTCTAACAGGTCCATAATGCCGCCTCATTTTTGAAGAGGCAGAGGAAAATTTCTCCACTAGCGTCTAGAATGGATGAGTGGGTTTTTTGTTTCCCTGCTGATTTCTGGTGTTTTCTACTAGAATTCAATTCTTGTTTTTATCCACAGAATTTAAAATTACAGTCATATTGAGTCACTTGATGATGCTCTACTTGTTGCACAGAGTTATCCACAGGCGGCTTTGTCGTGTTTGCATATTTTGAGTTATCACTCAAGGCAATGGTTTATATTTAACTTATTGATTAATTAAAATAATTAACTTCATTTCAAAATACACCGTTCAATATTTACCCCTGATTTGTTTATTGTTCAGAAAAGCATTTTTATTTTATTCACAAGGAAATAGAAGGCTTTTTTAACAAAAAATTTGATTGGTTGATTGTTAAGCATCTCTGGGTAGGCCTTTAGTAATAGCACGTATCAATCGTTTTTGTTGTGAGGTTTGAACTTCGATTGAATTAGCATTACGGCGGGTTATTTGTTGATCAATGGCCCAGTGGATATGTTCATCTAAAACATCACCTAATCCCGTTCTTTTTTCCAAAGCTAACACGATGTCATCTTGGTAAGGCGCATTGCCTAAGGCAACAGAAATGTTGCGTAGCCAGCGCAAATACCCAATGCGACGAATTGCTGAACCTTCCGTGATGCGCAGAAACTTTTCCTCACTCCAACTGAACAGGTCAAGCAGCTCTGGAGTATGTAGTGCTGCACGCGGGCTGAAATCAGCTTCATCCGTTAATTGTGAAAAACGGTTCCACGGGCAGATAAGCTGGCAATCATCGCAGCCATAAATCCGGTTACCCATTAATGGGCGGAATTCTTCCGGTATTACGCCTTCCAATTCAATTGTCAGATATGAAATGCACCGACGGGCATCAATGGTATAAGGCTCAACGATGGCCCCTGTCGGACAAGTTGTCATGCAGGCTACACATCGCCCACATTGTTCTTCTTGGGGGACATCAACAGGCAAGGGAAGATCAATCAGCAATTCACCAAGGAAAAACCAGGAGCCTGAATCTCGGTTTAATATAAGTGAGTGTTTACCAACCCATCCAAGCCCGGCTTTTGCTGCCAGTGGGCGCTCCATGATAGGAGCTGAATCGACAAAAGGACGAAAATTCAGCGTTCCTTGATATTCATGAGTGGTGCAATAGTCTTGGATCGTATCGCCTAGTTTTTTGAGACGTTGGCGCAGCAGTTTATGATAATCTCTGCCCAGCGAGTAGCGGCTAACATAGCCCATTTGTGGATTGTTAAGCGTACTGGCAAAAGCGGCTTTAGCGGGCAGATAATTCATGCGTACACTAATCACCCGCAAAGTTCCGGGCAGCAGTTCGTGGGGGCGGGCGCGCATCATGCCGTGACGTGCCATCCAGTCCATTTCGCCATGATATTGCTTATCAAGCCATTCCTGTAGCTTCGGTTCTTCTGCCGATAAATCGGTGTCACAGATACCGACTTGTTGGAAACCGAGGGAAATACCCCATTGTTTGATATTTGCTGCTAGAAGATTCAGATCGAGAGGGGCTGCCATGGGATGTCAATTTACTGCTGTAAGAGGAGCGTAGGTTAACACAGTGTGGGTTGAATACAAAAAGTACGGAATATGGCGTTACAGCGGTGCATAAGATGTTCAATGATCATGCCTGAGATATGTTATGGTTATCGGTTAAGCTATTTTGCTGATATGTCTACCTGTTCAGGCTCTTAATTCAATAAATAAAATAGATATTTTTCGATGAAAGAACTCGTTTTATCACTTCCAAATGAAAATGCCACAGTTGCATTGGGTAATGCAGTGGCGTCAGTCGGCGATCGCGGCTATGTTATTTATTTATATGGTGATCTCGGTGCAGGAAAAACCACATTTAGCCGTGGTTTCCTACAGGCGCTCGGCCATCAGGGGCATGTGAAAAGTCCAACTTATACGCTGGTTGAACCTTATGCTTTACAACCACGGCCTGTCTATCATTTTGACTTATACCGTCTGGCTGATCCTGAAGAGCTGGAGTTTATGGGGATCCGTGATTATTTCCATCAGGACGCTATTTGTTTGGTGGAATGGCCTCAACAAGGCGCCGGTGTTCTGCCTGATGCCGATATTGAGCTGCATTTGAGTTATGACAGTGAAGGTCGACAGGCGCGTTTTGTTGCGTTATCTGAATATGGTGAAAGTCTGTTGGATAATTTGAAGTCCTTATGAAGGAATACCCGACCATGATGAATGCCTTTTTCGTAAATGTGGTAAAAAAATGGCATGCCCACTGGGTGATGGCCTGTGTTTTGTTTGTCATGTTGAGTCAGATGGTTATGACAACGGCTACGGCGGCTACGTTGTCGAATGTTCATGTGAATAATAGCCCCTCTGAGGCCACAGTAACGTTGGAATTCACTGGCGGGCGTCCTGATTATCGATTTTTTCCTTTACATTCTCCCGAACGATTAGTCGTGGATATTCGTCAATCTGGCAAAATTGTTGGTCTGCCGATGCGCTTATCCGGGCAGGATTTGGTCAGGCTGGTACGCTCCAGTCAGCCGCCTGATGCACATCATCAGAGGGTTGTGCTGGAATTGGCGAATAAAGCTACAGAGACGTTTTCAGTGAAGAAAGCAGGTAGCAAATACCAGCTAGTTATTACTCTGAAAACCAAGGGCGTAGTGAATAATAGAGCACCTATTTTCAGGGACAATACTGCTAAAAATGAAAGTAAGCAGTCACTTACTTCTGATGCCCAGCTAATAAAGCCGGAGGAAAAACCTGCCCCGAAATCTTATGAACCCACGAATCTTAATGAGAAAAGCGTGAAAAAACAGGCAATTCAATCTGGGCAAGGAAAAGGTATCCGCCCGATTGTGGTTGCTATTGATGCAGGGCATGGTGGGCAAGATCCCGGTGCGAGTGGTCAACGTGGATTGAAGGAAAAAAATGTAACTATTAGTGTTGCCCGTAAACTGGAAACACTTTTACGCAATGACCCCATGTTTAAGCCTGTACTGACGCGGAATGGCGATTATTTTATTTCTGTGGCGGGGCGTTCTGAGGTTGCCCGTAAGCATGGAGCTAATATGTTGATATCGATTCATGCGGATGCGGCTCCTAATCGTGGTGCCAGAGGGGCTTCTGTCTGGGTGCTCTCTAATCGCCGGGCAAACAGCGAATTGGGTAATTGGCTGGAACAGCATGAAAAACAGTCCGAGTTGCTGGGAGGCGCAGGAGATGCCCTTGCCAATGGCACTGACCCATATTTGAGTCAGGCTGTGTTGGATTTACAATTCGGCCATTCCCAGAGAGTTGGTTATGATGTCGCTATGCAAGTATTGAGTCAGCTCACCAGAATTGGCTCTTTACATAAACGCACGCCAGAACATGCGAGCCTCGGTGTTTTACGTTCTCCGGATATCCCGTCCATTTTAGTGGAAACCGGCTTTATCAGTAATCTGTCTGAAGAAGAGTTATTGGGTTCCAACCAATATCAGGAAAAATTGGCACAAGCCATCCATTTAGGATTACGTCATTATTTCCAGACTAATCCATTGCAGACAGCACCAAAGTAACCAATATATATGCCTATCAGAATAGGCTTAAAATCGTAAGTAAGGTCGAATAATGGCTATCAGGATATTACCCCCACAATTGGCAAATCAGATTGCCGCTGGTGAAGTGGTTGAACGCCCTGCATCAGTGGTGAAAGAATTAGTGGAAAATAGTCTTGATGCTGGTGCTACCCGCATTGATATCGATATTGAACGTGGCGGCGCAAAGCTGATTCGAATCCGTGATAACGGCTGCGGAATCAGTCAACAAGACCTTACCTTAGCGTTGGAACGTCATGCCACCAGTAAAATTGCTTCATTGGATGATTTGGAAGCAATTATGAGTATGGGCTTTCGTGGAGAAGCGCTGGCGAGTATCAGTTCTGTTTCTCGGCTGACATTGACCTCTCGCCCTGAAAGCCAGACAGAAGCGTGGCAATCTTATGCCGAAGGCCGTGATATGGACGTGACGGTTAAACCTGCTGCGCATCCTGTGGGTACGACGGTTGAAGTGTTGGATCTGTTTTATAACACGCCTGCCCGCCGCAAATTCCTGAGAACGGAAAAGACGGAGTTTGGTCACATTGATGAAGTGGTACGCCGGATCGCATTGGCGCGGTTGGATGTTGCCATTAACCTGAATCATAACGGAAAGTTGGTACGCCAGTATCGCCCTGCAAAAGATGAATCTCAGCACGAACGGCGTTTGGCTGCAATTTGTGGTACGACGTTTGTACAGCAGGCTTTGGCGTTGTCATGGCAACATGATTCCCTGTCCATTAAAGGTTGGGTGGCTGACCCAATGAGTGCTACGGCAGGAAGCGATATTCAATATTGCTATGTCAATGGACGTATGATGCGGGATCGGCTGATTAATCATGCGATTCGCCAAGCCTATCAAGATTTGATTCAGGAGGAGCAGCAGCCTGCTTATGTTCTGTATTTGGAAATTGATCCGCATCAGGTGGATGTCAATGTTCATCCTGCCAAACATGAGGTTCGTTTCCATCAAGCGCGGTTGGTGCATGATTTTATTTATCAGGGTGTGTCTGCGGTATTGAAACAGCGTAGCAAGGGCGCGGAGTTAGAGCTTGGTTGTCAGGAGACGGCTGCGAATTGGGTGCCAGAGAATCGCCCTTCTGCGGGAGAAAACCATTTTCTTCGGAAAAGCAACGTACCCGCAGATTCTGAATCTTCCCGACATCATGATACTGATGGGAACGGTAATAACGGCAAAAAGCAGGAGCATGGGGAACGACAGTATTCAGACCGTGAAACACAGCCATCGCATCATGGAGAAGGCTATCAGAAAAAACAGGGTGAACTGTACCAAAAGCTGATGCAGTTTTCACCGGAAAAAAAGAGTCCTTTGTTTCCGCAAAGAGTCACTTCAACACCTGATTCGCCAAGTCCCGGCTCAATGTCTGTTCCGGTCAGCCCGGTGCAACCGGGGCAGGGAAAAAATAACGCAGTTAATATTGGCAATACGTATGGCCTTGAAAAATACACGTTCGGAAAAGTATTGAGCATTTATGCTGATTGCCATGCCTTGATTGAATCGCCATTAGGGATAGGCTTGCTCTCCCTTCCAGTCGCTGAGCGCTGGTTGAAGCAGGCGCAACTGACACCGGGAAAACAGGGGCTTAAATCTCAGCCTTTGTTGATCCCGCTGAAACTTGCTCTCAATCAGACAGAAATGAGCACCTTGAAGCAGAATAGTGAGCTACTGAAGACTTTTGGTATTGAATCGACAGTCGCACATGGAAAAGTGACCATTCATGCGGTATCGTTGCCTTTGCGTCAACAGAACCTGCCAAAACTTCTGCCGGAGCTGTTGGGTTACCTTGGCGGATTGTCAGCCGCTTCTACTGAACAGGTGGCAATTTGGCTTTCCCGTCATTTGGGTAGTGAGCATGAAACGTGGAACGTCGCACAAGCCGTCCAGCTTTTGGCTGATGTCGAGCGTCTTTGCCCCCAACTGGTGGTATCGCCACCGGAAGGGTTATTACAGTTAATTGATTTACAAGCAGTGGTGGCACGCCTTAATCATGAGTGATTTAAAAACTCAACATCTGCCGACAGCCATTTTTATCATGGGGCCAACGGCTTCAGGAAAAACGGCGTTATCGATCGCCTTGCGTCAGCATCTTCCGGTTGAATTAATCAGTGTTGATTCCGCGTTGATTTACCGTGGGATGGATATTGGGACAGCCAAACCTTCCGCAGAAGAGCAGGCACAGGCGCCTCATCGCCTGATTGATATTCTCGATCCTGCCGAAACCTATTCTGCTGCCGATTTTCGCCGTGATGCTCTAAAAGCAATGGCGGAGATCACGGCGGCGGGGAGAATTCCACTCCTGGTTGGTGGAACCATGCTATATTTCAAAGCATTGCTGGAAGGATTATCGCCTTTGCCCTCTGCAAATCCTGAAGTTCGGGCGCAGATTGAACAGCAGGCAGCGGAGATTGGATGGGATGAATTGCATCGGCAGTTACAGGAAATTGATCCGGTTGCGGCTGTAAGGATTCATCCTAATGATCCACAACGTCTTACTCGTGCACTGGAAGTTTTTCGAATTTCGGGTAAAACTCTAACTGAATTGACTGAAACGTCTGGGGAAATATTGCCGTATCGCGTTCATCAATTTGCGATCGCGCCTGCAAGCCGTGAAATTTTGCATCAGCGTATTGCAGCCCGTTTTGAACAAATGATCAAATCAGGGTTTGAAGATGAAGTGAAAGCGCTTTATGCTCGTAGCGATTTGCATACAGATTTACCCTCCATTCGTTGTGTTGGTTATCGTCAGATGTGGTCCTACCTCGCAGGCGAAATATCTCATGATGAGATGATCTATCGTGGTATCTGTGCGACTCGCCAACTGGCGAAACGTCAGATCACATGGCTCAGGAGTTGGGACAATGTGACTTGGTTGGATAGCGATCAACCTAAACAATCACTAAACACAGTCATGCAGGTTATTAGTACATAAATTCATTGATTGTGTACAATTGATCGGTACAAAGCATCATTTTTGAGTAGTTACTTTTTCGAACCAATCGGTTCTTAGTTAAAAACAACAAAATAAGGAAAATATAGAATGGCTAAGGGGCAATCTTTGCAAGATCCATTCCTGAATGCTTTACGGCGTGAAAGGGTCCCGGTTTCTATTTATTTGGTCAACGGCATCAAATTACAGGGTCAGATTGAATCTTTTGACCAATTTGTCATTTTACTGAAAAACACTGTCAGTCAGATGGTTTATAAACATGCCATCTCAACTGTTGTGCCTTCCCGTCCTGTGTCTCATCATGGTAGCAACCAGAATGTGACAACTGGCGTTGGAAATTATCATGCTGGCACTAACCCAGCAGCACAACAGGAAACTGATGCCACTGAGTAAACCAGTGGCTGTGCATGACGTAAATAAAAACATAGGTAGGGAGACTTTACCTATGTTTTTTCCTATGGATTTTTACTTAGCCTGAGAGGTTGCGCCGTTGTTTGATCGTTATGAAGGCGGAGAATTAGCCGTTCTGGTGCATGTTTTCTTCTCACAGGAAAAAGATACGGAAAATCTCAGTGAGTTTGAGTCATTGGTAACTTCCGCAGGTGTTTCTCCTGTGCAGATTGTAACGGGAAGCCGGAAGGCGCCTCATCCGAAATATTTTGTCGGAGAGGGTAAGGCAGAGGAAATTGCCGAAGCTGTCAAAAACAGTGGCGCAGATGTGGTTTTATTTAACCATACTCTCAGCCCGGCCCAGGAACGTAATCTTGAGCGCTTGTGTCAGTGCCGCGTTGTTGATCGCACGGGCGTGATTCTGGATATTTTTGCCCAGCGGGCAAGAACGCACGAAGGCAAGTTGCAGGTTGAACTGGCGCAGTTGCGTCACTTATCTACCCGTCTGGTACGGGGCTGGACCCACCTTGAACGCCAGAAAGGGGGGATCGGGCTGCGTGGTCCCGGAGAAACTCAGCTAGAAAGTGACCGTCGTATGTTGCGTGACAAAATCAAACAGATTTTGGGGCGTCTCAGCAAGGTTGAAAAACAGCGTGAACAGGGGCGTCAGGCACGCAATAAGGCAGATATTCCTACCGTTTCTCTTGTTGGCTATACCAACGCAGGGAAATCGAGCTTATTCAATAGGATAACTTCTGCTGAAGTTTATGCGGCTGATCAGCTTTTTGCCACCTTAGATCCGACTCTGCGCCGAATAGACGTGGATGACGTCGGTGCCGTGGTTTTGGCGGATACAGTTGGTTTTATCCGTCATTTGCCTCATGATTTGGTTGCAGCATTTAAGGCGACTTTGCAGGAAACCCGGCAGGCAAAATTGCTGCTGCATGTTGTCGATGCGGCTGATAGTCGTCTTGATGAAAACATCATCGCTGTTGATAGTGTCCTTGAAGAGATTGAATCCAATGAAATTCCTTCTCTATTGGTCATGAATAAAATCGATATGTTGGAAGATTTTGTTCCACGCATCGACCGCGATGAGGAAAACTACCCTGTCAGGGTATGGTTATCCGCGCAGACTGGTGAAGGCATTCCGCTTCTATTACAGGCCTTGACTGAACGCCTTTCAGGTGAAATCGCACACTATGAATTGCATCTTCCGCCGGAAGCGGGGCGTCTGCGCAGCCGTTTCTACCAGCTTCAGGCTATTGAGCGTGAATGGGTGGAAGAAAATGGTCAAATGGGTGTTGAAATCAGAATGCCAATGGTGGATTGGCGCCGCCTGTGTAAACAAGAACCAAATTTACCCGACTATGTTGTCTGATTGATTGGCGCAGAGCGACAAACAAGGTATCATTTTACCCGCCATTTCAAGGTGCTTATGGTCATGGCGTAGCGGAGATGGAATGGCGGTGATGAAATGACTGTGCCAAAATTGCAGTGACTGAATTGCACTGTCAAAAGTATCACCAAATAATATTGGTTGCTTACAAAAACAACGAAATTCGTTGTTTCTGCCCATGGAGGCCGCTGTCAGACCTGTCAGGAACAGGCAACGGCCTGTGAAGTGGGAAGCCTCACCCATTAGGGTGGAGAGCAGTCACCTCTGAAAAACCAGTAAAAACTAAAAAGTGGAGCTAAAACATGGCGTGGAATCAGCCCGGTAATAACGGACAGGACCGCGACCCGTGGGGAAGCAGCAAAAATAATGGCGGCAACTCCAGCGGCAACAATAAAGGTGGTCGAAACCGTGGGGCAACTGATCTCGACGATCTGTTCCGTAAACTGAGTGAAAAGCTCGGTGGTCTCGGTGGAAACAAAGGTGGAAATGGTTCTGAACAGAACTCTAAATTTGGCGGGCGTCTTATTGGTCTTGCCGTTGCTGTTGCAGTTGTTGTCTGGGTTGTAAGTGGTTTCTATACGATTAAAGAAACAGAGCGTGGTGTAGTTACTCGGTTGGGTAAATTTAACCACGTTGTTCAGCCTGGCTTGAACTGGAAAATGACGTTTATCGATCGAGTACGTGCCGTTAACGTCGAATCTGTTCGTGAACTGGCAACAACGGGTGTCATGCTGACATCAGATGAAAACGTTGTACGTGCTGAGATGAACGTTCAGTACCGTGTCACTGACCCTGCAGCTTATCTTTTCAATGTCACCAATCCTGATAACAGCCTGCGTCAAGCGACAGACAGCGCTGTGCGTGGCGTGGTTGGCAAATACTCAATGGAAAAAATTCTGACAGCAGATCGTACGATTGTGCGTAACGATACTCAGAAAGTACTGGAAGAAACTATTCGTCCGTACAACATGGGGATCACGCTGCTGGACGTTAACTTCCAAACTGCGCGTCCACCAGAAGAGGTGAAAGCGGCATTTGATGATGTTATCGCCGCCCGCGAAGAAGAGCAAAAAACCATCCGTGAAGCAGACGCTTATAAAAACTCAGTTCTGCCAATAGCCAAGGGTTATGCTCAACGTATCATTGAAGATGCTAAAGCTTATAAAGT
Organism: Xenorhabdus entomophaga; assembly: GCF_037996725.1. Lineage (NCBI taxonomy): Bacteria > Pseudomonadati > Pseudomonadota > Gammaproteobacteria > Enterobacterales > Morganellaceae > Xenorhabdus > Xenorhabdus entomophaga. Next base: position 23,090 of record NZ_JBBMXH010000013.1, on the reverse strand, counting down.
GAGTGTGGTATTGAATGCACAGGGTGAAGTGGCAAGTTTTGCCAAAATTCTGCCTGAGTATAAAGCTGCACCGGAAATTACCCGTGAGCGTCTTTACATTGAAACAATGGAACGTATTCTGAGTCAGACCCGCAAAGTTATTGCAAACGAAAAGAGCAACAACATGCTGGTATTACCATTAGATCAAGTTTTACGTAACCAGTCTGAAATGCCGACACGTCATCAAGACGCTAAAGTCGCCCCAGAACAGCGTAATACGACACATCCTACATCTACACAAGGGCGTTCAACCGATTCTGGCTATGGCAATTCAGGCTATGGTGATTCAAACAACCTGCGTGGTGAGACGCTAAGACAAGGGAGACCATAATCATGCGTAAGTCGTTCGTCTTTGTTATTGCCATCATATTGGTTGTGCTGTATTCGTCGATATTTATCGTCTATGAAGGTCAGCGTGGTATCGTGCTGCGTTTTGGCAAAGTTATGCGTGACGCTGAAAATAAACCTGTGGTTTATCAGCCTGGTCCGCACTTCAAAATTCCATTTATTGAAACTGTTAAAACGCTTGATGCTCGTATCCAGACTATGGATATCAAAGCTGACCGTTTCCTGACAAGTGAAAATAAAGACCTGATTGTTGACTCTTATCTGAAGTGGCGCATTAACGATTTCAGCAGATATTATCTGGCAACAGGTAATGGAGAAATTTCTCAGGCTGAACTGCTGTTGAAACGTAAATTCAGTGACCGTCTGCGTTCTGAGATTGGTCGTCTGGATGTCCGTGGCATCGTGACAGATTCTCGTGGTCGTCTGACGACAGATGTGCGTGATGCGCTGAACTTGGGAACAAGTGATGCTGATATTGCCGACAACGAAATTGCTTCGGCTGCGGCCCGAGTGGAGAAAGAAACGAAAGGTAAACAACCAATCCTGAACCCGAACAGTATGGCGGCATTGGGGATTGAAGTTGTGGACGTTCGTATCAAGCAGATTAACTTGCCAGATGAAGTCTCAGACGCAATTTATCAGCGTATGCGTGCAGAACGTGAAGCGGTAGCCCGTCGCCATCGTTCACAAGGTCTGGAAGAAGCTGAGAAAATCCGTGCGGCCGCTGATAAGACAGCGACTGAAATCAAGGCCGCAGCAAAAAGTGAGGCATTGGTTTTACGCGGTGAAGGTGATGCGGAAGCAACCAAATTGTTTGCTGACTCATTCAGCAAAGATCCGGAATTCTACGCATTCATCCGTAGCTTGCGTGCTTATGAAAATAGCTTCAAAAATGATGGCAACATCATGGTGCTCAGCCCGGATAACGATTTCTTCCGTTATATGAAAGAGCCGGCTAAGCAGCATAATCGTGCGAATGATTAAGTGGTTTTGACGGGCAAATAGCCTCCAATCTACTTTAATTGACAAAATAAACCTACAGGCCAGCGTGTGTCTGGCCGCTTCCTAAGCCACTGTAAAAAAACATATAGTGGCTTTTTTGCATGCTATTTTCATTACCAATGTTCACTTATCAGCCCATTTATATGACGAAACGAAATAACAGAAGTAACAAAAAATACTGAAAGGTGCTAAATGAGATGTTAGAATCCATTTTTAAGCAACCGAGTGAATTTTTGAAATGGGTAAGAACGTTGTCGTATTGGGCACCCAATGGGGTGACGAGGGCAAGGGTAAAATCGTCGACTTGCTGACTGAACGGGCTAAATACGTAGTTCGTTATCAGGGGGGCCACAATGCCGGCCATACACTAGTCATCAACGGTGAAAAAACCGTTCTCCACTTAATCCCATCTGGGATCTTACGTGAAAACGTCATTAGCATTATCGCAAATGGGGTCGTTTTAGCACCAGATGCTTTGATGAAAGAAATGAAAGAGCTTGAATCACGTGGGATTCCTGTACGTGAGCGCCTGCTTATTTCTGAAGCTTGTCCGCTGATCCTGCCTTACCATGTTGCATTGGATAATGCCCGCGAGAAAGCACGTGGCGCCAAGGCAATTGGTACAACAGGTCGTGGTATCGGCCCTGCATATGAAGACAAAGTCGCACGTCGTGGCCTGCGTGTCGGTGATCTGTTCGATAAAGAAAATTTCGCAGCCAAGCTGAAAGAAATCATTGAGTACCACAATTTCCAACTGGTTAACTATTACAACGAACCAGCGGTTGATTACCAGAAAACGCTGGATGATATTCTGGCTGTTGCTGACATCCTGACTGGCATGGTAGTTGACGTTTCTGACCTGCTTTATAAAGCAACTCAGAAAGGTGAATTGGTCATGTTTGAAGGCGCACAGGGTACGCTGCTGGATATCGACCACGGTACCTATCCTTATGTGACGTCTTCCAATACTACTGCGGGTGGTGTTGCGACTGGTTCCGGTCTGGGCCCACGTTACGTTGACTATGTACTGGGTATCATTAAGGCTTACTCCACCCGTGTTGGTGCAGGCCCATTCCCAACTGAATTATTTGATGAAACTGGTGAATACCTGCGTCAGAAAGGTCAGGAGTTTGGTGCGACTACAGGCCGTAGCCGTCGTACTGGCTGGTTGGATATCGTTGCTATCCGTCGAGCGATCCAAATCAACTCCCTGTCTGGCTTCTGCATGACCAAACTGGACGTGCTGGATGGCCTGAAAGAAGTCAAAATCTGTATTGGCTATCGTCAGGCAGATGGCTCTGTCATTGATACTACTCCTCTGGCAGCAGAAAACTGGGAAGGTCTGGAAGCAGTTTATGAAACTCTGCCAGGTTGGGATGAAAGCACTTTCGGTGTGAAAGATCACAGCCAGTTGCCACAAGCAGCATTAAACTACATCAAGCGTGTAGAAGAGCTGACCGGCGTTCCTGTTGATATTATTTCTACAGGCCCAGATCGTGCAGAAACGATGATTCTGCGTGACCCATTTGATGCTTAATTGATAGCTTAATCTTTTGGGCAAATAACCGGGCTTAATGCCCGGTTTTTACTTTTTATAGATAAAGAAATTCATAAATAAAGAAATTTATAGATAAAAAAATAAAGCAGCGAATCGCCCGTTTTGCTTAATTTTTAAAATACCCACATAATAATGAACAACTAACGAAAACCAACAAACAGACATTTTTTGGTTCCAAATAAACCCCGTAATATTCAGTCTCCCAGAGGTGAGTGTGCAGTTAACCAGTTTTACTGATTATGGACTACGTGCCTTAATTTACATGGCTTCTTTACCGGAAGGTCAAATGACCAGCATTACAGAGGTCACTGAAGTTTATGGTTTATCACGTAATCATATGGTAAAGATCATCAATCAACTGAGTCACTTAGGATTGGTGAATGCTGTCAGGGGAAAAAATGGTGGCATAAGTCTGGGTAAACCTGCCAGCGAGATCAGAATTGGTGATGTGGTTCGTTCATTGGAACCACTTTCATTGGTTAACTGTAGTGCCTGTCAAATAACGCCTGCATGTCGCTTAAAATCAGTCTTGAATCAAGCGGTAGAAAATTTTTTGGAAGAGTTGGATAAACATACTTTGGCCGATATGGTTGAAGACAATCGTCCCCTTTATCAATTGCTTCTGATTAAGTGAAGCAGGGGGATAAACAGCTTGCTGATGACAACAGAGGAATGACGATGTCAAAAGATCCTTTTCAGGAACGAGAGGCTGAAAAATACGAATCTCCTATCCCAAGCCGTGAATACATCTTGGATATCATTTCTAAACACACCATTCCGGTAAGCCGTCAGGAATTAGCACAAGAACTTGAGTTAACCAGTGCAGAAGCACAGGAAGCATTGCGCCGCCGTTTGCGGGCAATGGAACGCGATGGACAGTTGGTTTTTACCCGCCGTCAATGTTACGCGTTGCCGGAAAGGCTGGATTTATTGAAAGGTACGGTGATTGGGCATCGTGATGGATATGGCTTCCTGCGTGTGGAAGGCCACAAAGAAGATTTTTATCTGCCTTCTGAGCAGATGAAAATAGCAATCCATGGTGATGTGATACTGGCGCAGCCTTTGCAATCAGACAGAAAAGGCCGCATTGAAGTGCGCATCGTGCGGGTATTGGAGCCAAAAAGCAGCCAAATCGTTGGGCGATACTTCGTGGATGCTGGCATGGGTTTTGTCGTCCCTGATGATAGCCGCTTGTGTTTCGATATCTTGATCCCCAAAGAGGAAATTTGCGGAGCAAGAATGGGGAATGTTGTGGTGGTTGAATTAACAAACCGCCCGACCCGCCGAACCAAGGCCATAGGTAAAATTGTTGAAGTACTGGGCGAAACGATGGGAACGAACATGGCGGTTGAAATTGCGCTTCGTACCCATGAAATCCCCCGTAGCTGGCCACCAATGGTAGAAACACAGGTGGCAGATCTGGATGAAAGCGTTCCGGAATCTGCCAAACAAGGTCGTGTTGATTTACGTGAACTACCGTTGGTGACGATCGATGGCGAAGATGCCCGTGACTTTGATGATGCCGTGTATTGTGAAAGAAAACGCGGTGGTGGCTGGCGTTTATGGGTTGCGATTGCTGATGTCAGTTACTACGTTCGTCCGCAAACACCGCTGGATACAGAAGCACGCAGCCGGGGTAATTCGGTCTACTTCCCTTCTCAGGTTGTACCGATGTTGCCGGAAGTGCTGTCGAATGGATTGTGTTCCCTTAATCCAGAAGTCGATCGCCTGTGTATGGTGTGTGAAATGACGGTTTCTGCCCAAGGCAAACTATCTTCCTATAAGTTTTACGAAGCAGTGATGAATTCACATGCTCGTTTGACTTATACGAAAGTCTGGAAAATCTTGCAGGGCGATCAGGAGGTGCGTGATCACTATAAGCCATTGGTGAATCATATTGAGCATCTGCATGAACTTTATCAGGCATTAGAACAGGCACGTGAACAGCGTGGTGCCATTTCGTTTGAATCTGAAGAAGCCAAGTTTATTTTTAATGCGGAACGTCGTATTGAGCGGATCGAGCCAGTTGTACGCAACGATGCGCATAAACTTATTGAAGAGTGCATGATTCTGGCAAATATCGCTGCGGCTCGCTTTGTTGAGAAATATCATGAGCCTGCGTTATATCGTATTCATGACCGACCAAGAGAAGAGAGTATTCTGAACCTGCGTTCAGTCTTCAACGAATTGGGGCTGAGTCTATTGGGCGGGATGAAACCAGAACCGAAAGACTATGCGCAGTTGATGAAGGACGTCGCGGATCGGCCGGATCATGAGCTGTTGCAGACCATGCTGCTGCGTTCAATGAAACAAGCGATCTATGAGCCTGAAAACCGTGGTCACTTTGGCTTGTCGTTGCGTGCTTATTCCCACTTTACTTCACCGATTCGCCGCTATCCTGATTTGGCGTTACACCGAGCGATCAAGTACTTATTATCGCAAGAGAATGGTGTTGTTGAACATGGTGTTGTTAAACATGGTGTTGCTAAACATAGTATCGCTGAGCATTGCTCGACGCCGACAGGCGGTTGGCATAATGATATGGATCACATGCTGCAACTGGGTAATCATTGCTCCATGACGGAACGCCGTGCCGACGAAGCAACAAGGGATGTAGCAGATTGGCTGAAATGTGATTTCATGCAGGATCAGGTAGGCAATGTTTTCACCGGATTGATTACCAGCGTGACAGGCTTTGGCTTCTTTGTTCGTTTGCATGATCTGTTCATTGATGGTTTGGTGCATGTTTCGACGCTGGATAACGATTATTATCGATATGATAATGTTGGTCAGCGTTTGATTGGTGAATCTTCTGGGCAGACTTATCGCCTTGGTGACGAGGTTGAAATCCGCGTAGAAGCGGTTCACATGGATGAACGTAATATTGATTTTACTTTGCTTTCAACAACGCGTAAGGCACGAAACCAAGGTAAAACAGCGCACGATAAAGCGAAAAAAGGCAGGCCAGAACGTAAAAATGACAGAAAAGGCCGTGATTATAAAAAATCAGCCAATGTTGAGTCAGATGGCGCTTTCCGTAAAAAGAAAAGTGCGGAAAAGCCTAAATCGTCCAAGAAAAGCAATGCTAAGCAAGGCAATACTCATCAAAGTAATGCTACTCAAGGTAATGAAGATCAAAGTAATACCAAGCAAAGCAAAAAGAAAAAACAGTCTGACAAGACCAAAAGAATTACGGCAAAACTGAAAGCGAAACGCGCGAAAAAAAGCGCGGGTTAATAGCCCATAAAACAGCCGGTAAAAACAGTTAATCAGTGAGTTAGGTATTAGCCAGTCATGAGTGAAATTATCTACGGTATTCATGCCGTTAAAGCTTTGTTGGAGAGCGATCCACAACGCTTCATGGAAGTTTATGTATTGAAAGGGCGTGAAGATCGCCGTTTAACCCCATTGTTGCAGGAACTGGAAAGCATCGGCATTGCTGTGCAACTTGCCAATCGCCAATGGCTGGATGCCCAGACAGAAGGCGCGGTACACCAAGGCATCATTGCACGGGTTAAACCGGGGCGTCAGTATCAGGAAAGTGATCTGCCTGATTTATTATCAGGGTTGGATCGTCCATTCCTGCTGGTATTGGATGGCGTCACCGATCCACATAATCTTGGAGCTTGCCTGCGTACTGCGGATGCTGCGGGGGTTGATGCGGTTATCGTTCCGCGCGATCGTTCAGCACAACTGAATGCGACAGCGAAAAAAGTTGCCTGTGGCGCGGCGGAAAGCGTTCCACTGATTCGCGTTACCAACCTTGCCCGTACCCTGCGCTTACTGCAAGAACACAATATCTGGGTCGTTGGCACTGCGGGAGAAGCGACTCATGCGTTATATGAGAGCAAACTGACTGGCCCTATGGCCTTGGTCATGGGCGCGGAAGGTGAGGGTATGCGCCGACTGACCCGCGAACACTGCGATGAGCTGATCAGTATTCCTATGGCGGGTTCAGTTTCTTCCTTGAATGTATCGGTTGCTACAGGGGTATGCCTGTTTGAAATCGTGCGCCAGAGAAACACTCAATAATTCAAGTTCTTTCATTCGAAAGCGTCTGAAAGAAGAATAAACGCGTTTTCTTTACCGGTATCTTGAGTTTTTTGTCTTGTACGGGTATAGTGACGCGTCGATTTTTCAGCCGTACTAAACACGTTCCTTGCCTCCATGGGCCACGGCTGACCCTGACAGGAGGCTGAATAATCCGTAAGGAGCAATGCTAATGCGTCATTACGAAATTGTTTTTATGGTCCATCCTGATCAAAGCGAACAGGTTCCGGGCATGATCGAGCGTTACAGTGCGACTATCACTAACGCGCAAGGTCAGATTCACCGTCTGGAAGACTGGGGCCGTCGTCAACTGGCTTACCCAATCAACAAACTGCACAAGGCTCACTACGTTCTGATGAACGTTGAAGCGCCACAAGAAGCGATTGATGAGCTGGAAACTAACTTCCGCTTCAACGATGCCGTTATCCGCAGCATGGTTATGCGCGTTAAGCACGCAGTAACTGAAGCATCACCAATGGTTAAGGCTAAAGACGAACGTCGTAGCCGTGATCTGGTCTTGGAAGAAGACCTGGTTGATGATGTTGATGAAGCTGGGGATTCTGAAGAGTAATCACCGTGACAACGAATCGTTTGGTGCTCTCTGGCACAGTGTGCAAGACACCGATACGAAGAGTCAGTCCATCCGGCATTCCACATTGTCAGTTTGTGCTTGAACATCGTTCACAACAACAGGAAGCCGGATTCAGCAGGCAGTCATGGTGCAGAATGCCCGTCATTGCCAGCGGACAATTGTTACAGGAATATACTCACAGTATAACGGTCGGCAGTAGAATCACTGTTTCAGGATTCATTAATTCCCATCATGGGCGTAATGGTCTTAGCAAATTGGTTCTTCATGCCGAGCAGATTGAATTGATAGATTCTGGAGACTAGCCAAATGGCACGTTATTTCCGTCGTCGCAAGTTCTGCCGTTTCACAGCGGAAGGCGTACAAGAGATCGATTATAAAGACATTGTTACGCTGAAAAACTACATTACCGAAAGCGGTAAAATTGTACCAAGCCGTATTACTGGCACTCGTGCAAAATACCAGCGCCAGCTCGCTCGTGCTATCAAGCGTGCGCGCTACCTGTCTCTGTTGCCTTACACTGATCGTCATCAGTAATAGGCTCAGTCCATTAACGACTTTGAGAGGATAAGGTAATGCAAGTTATTCTGCTTGATAAAGTAGCAAACCTGGGTAGCCTGGGTGACCAAGTTAACGTTAAAGCGGGTTATGCCCGTAACTTCTTAGTACCACAGGGCAAAGCTGTTCCTGCGACTAAGAAAAACATCGAATTCTTCGAAGCTCGCCGTGCTGAACTGGAAGCTAAACTGGCTGACGTTCTGACAGCAGCAGAAGCTCGTGCAGAGAAAATCACTGCACTGGGTTCTGTCACCATCGCTTCTAAAGCGGGTGACGAAGGTAAACTGTTCGGTTCTATCGGTACTCGTGACATCGCTGATGCAGTTATTGCTGCTGGTGTTGAAGTATCTAAGAGCGAAGTTCGCCTGTCTAACGGCGTTCTGCGTACTGTTGGTGAGCACGAAGTTCACTTCCAGGTACACAGCGATGTATTCGCACAGTTGAACGTTAACATCGTTTCAGAAGCTTAATCCCTGATTAGCTGAAGAACATGTGACAAAAAACGCTGGCAATGCCAGCGTTTTTTATTATTTAAACCAAGATGTTATTTTGACTCTGAAAGCCAACGAACAGTGTGGCAACTCTCTGGCTTGAGCCCTTACCCAATACTTACCTATGAAATGATGGCCTTAGTTATCTCGGTCACTGTGTCGATAATGTCTTGAGGTGCTTTCTCAATAAATTTGACCTGACGATCCAAAAAATCTAAGGATTTAACCTGATGAATAAGAATTGTACCTTGGGTAGATAATTCTTCGGGTAAGGGAACTTCTAGCTTCATTCCCCTCACTGTACTGGTGATTGGGGCTACAACAGCAAATCCGGTATGCTCGTTAAACATCTTGCGAGAGATCACGAATGCAGGGCGGCGTTTCATGATTTCCTTTCCTGCGCTCGGATCGAAGTCTATTGAGACAATATCTCCTTTGTCTGGTATGTACATCAGAGTATTTCCTTACCAACAGGTTTAGCGTTGAGCCACTCTTTATCCTCGTCTGTTACCGTGAAACATTCTTTAGGGCTTCCAGCCAACAATGATTCCAGCGTCAACTCTTCTTTGATGGGTGTAAGCACAATTTTGTTATCCTGAATGGATAGGTCTAATTTTGAACCTGTATGCAAATTAAGTGTTTTCACAATGGCTTTTGGGATGCTAACTATATTAGCTCCACCAGATTGGCGGATGACAACAGCAGTCATGTCTGGCCCTCCTTTTATTAAAGTTATACTAAAGTATAATAATATATTTATGTTTTACAAGAGTAAAACCTCCTTGAAAAACTCCTCACGCGTTTACCCATTCAGGCAGTGCTGTTATGCTTGAACCTTCACCCATTTAATAACAGGTATTTTCATGACAACACCTTCTTTTGAGTCTATTGAAGCGCGGGCAAGTTACGGTATTGGCTTGCAGGTTGGGCAACAATTACAGGAATCTGGTTTACAGGGGCTGGAGCCCGAAGCGCTGTTAGCAGGGCTGTGTGATGCGCTGGAAAGCCGTTCTCCTGCGATCCCTGTAGAAGAGCTGCATCGTGCGCTGCGTGAGATACATGAACGTGCTGATAGCGTTCGTCGTGAACATCAGCAGACGATGGCAGAAGAAGGCAAAAAATTCCTGACAGAAAATGCTCAGCGTGAAGGCGTAAGCAGTACTGAATCTGGTTTGCAGTTTTCTGTCCTGACACAAGGCGAAGGTTCTATTCCGGCTCGTACTGACCGTGTTAGCGTCCACTATACTGGCCGTCTTATTGATGGCACGGTATTTGATAGTTCAGTACAACGTGGCACACCAGCAGAATTTCCTGTCAGCGGCGTGATCCCAGGTTGGATTGAAGCTTTGACCCTGATGCCAGTAGGTTCTAAATGGGAACTCTATATTCCTCACAATCTGGCTTATGGTGAGCGTGGCGCAGGCGCGTCTATCCCTCCTTACAGCACATTGATCTTCGAAGTAGAATTACTGGAAATCCTGTAATTCTCTATTAGACCAAAAAAATAGCCGGTTATCCGGCTATTTTTTTGTGTGCATTTAGGGATCATTGGGGAATTTGGGAATCATTGAGCAATAAAGTGTTCGCTATTTCAGTAAAAAATGCGCTAAAAATGTAGCTTCAAGGGGTATGCCCAGATAGTTTTCAATTTGAAAACGCAAGGGGATAGCTGAACAATGAATGCAGAGGTGTATGATGCTACAACAGATCTGCCAATTGGCACGGGAAGCAGGCGCGGCGATCATGGAGGTTTATCAGGCTGAGGAACCGTTGCAAGTGGAACATAAAACGGATGACTCACCTGTTACTGTTGCAGATATTGCCGCTCATAAGATTATTAAAGCAGGATTATCGCGCATTGCGCCTGATATCCCGTTGTTATCAGAGGAAGATCCTCCTTCGTGGGAAGAACGGAAGAACTGGCAGCGCTATTGGTTGGTTGATCCACTGGATGGGACGAAAGAGTTCATTCGTCGGAACGGTGAATTTACCGTCAATATTGCATTAATTGAAGATGGTGTGCCTGTAATGGGTGTCGTTTATGTTCCTGTGCAGAATGTTTTGTATTCAGGGCAAGATCGTCAGGCGTGGAAGGAAGCCAATGGTCAAACCCTTCCTATAAAAGTTATTTCTGCGACGCGACCAATCGTAGTCGTCAGCCGTTCTCATCGGGATGATGAGGAATTGAAGGACTATCTTGCCCAATTAGGGGCTCACGATACACTTTCGGTAGGGTCTTCACTGAAATTCTGTATGGTTGCCGAGGGAAAAGCCCAACTTTATCCCCGTTTTGGGCCAACCAATATTTGGGATACTGGTGCGGGTCATGCTGTTGCAATTGCCGCGGGTGCACATGTAACGGACTGGGAAGGAAAAACATTGAATTACACACCGCGTGAATCTTTCCTGAATCCAGGGTTCAGGGTCAGTATTTTTTAATGTCGGAATGATAATGGCTCACAATGTCAGAGCCATTATCACTGTACATTCATTAAAATCACCGCAATTGAAAATCTGATTGCGGTTCAGGTTATTTTTTCAGTTCGTCTTTGATAATGCTGATAACGTGAGTGATCTCTTCGTTATTTAGTTTGCCATCTTTGACAAATTTCACATTGCCGTTTTTATCCAGCACGATGATTGCTGAACTTTTAGGTTCCAAACCCCAGGCTGCTTTAGACAACCCATCGCTATCGACAATAAATTGTGACCACGGGAACTGTTTTTTGCTGTCTTCAAGGCTATTACGGACAAAAACGCTGGTGCCAAAAATAGCATCATCAGTATTTACGATGCTGGTTGTTTGATATTGATCCTTGGGTAAATCCGCATTTTTCAATGCTTGGATAAGGGGATCATTCATCTCTTTTGCGGAACTACGACCGGCAATATGCTGGATAGTTCTCACTTTTCCCGGAAGCTCGGTAGTACTCCAATTTTGGTAGCTGAATTTGCCATCGTTAAGCAAAAGCTCACCTTTATCTGTCACACTAACCGCAGGAACTTGTTGTCCTAACGTGATGTTATGGGCGAATGCAAATATTGGCATTAAACTCAACAATGCAGATAACGTGATGTTTTTTATCATATTTATACCTTATTTGACATGGTGTGGCATGTTATCAGGGAACATCATACTCAGCATAGCGCTTGTTAACTGGTCTGTCCTCAATAAAGTAAACATTTTGGTAACATTTAGAATAATATATAAGCTTAATAATGTGTTTTTGTTGAATAATTCTATTGAATTTCATGATGTTATGCTGAAATAGTGATTAAATCTTTGCACTTGAGGGGAACAAATTTCTATAAATGTAGTCTATACATTCTGCATGACAGTGATGTGTCTTTTGATTCACTGCTTGTGTGATGTAAATTGTTTGATGCAATAGAATGATATCGTAAGAAGCATGGGAGGAAAAAAACAGAGATGAAAATCTTTCACCACTATAACCCACTGAAAATTGCTCTCTACGTAAAAACCCTATTTCGTGGGCGTTTATACATTAAAGAGATGGGGGCTTTTGAATTTAACTACGGGAAGATTTTACTACCGAAGATAAAAGATAAACGTCATTTCAATGTAATGAGTGAAGTTAATCAGCAAGTATTGCGCCTACAGACTGAAATGGGATGATTTTTCTACAAATGCTCATTTACTGATAGATATGTGCCATTATTAATCGCGCATCATTAGATAAACGGCCTTGCGGCCGTTTTTTGATCTTCGCTATTTATTTTTACGCTTCATGTGGCTGTTCAGCACCAGGTTGGTTGGGTTGAACAAGGGAATCAACAACTTTTGTCACGAGCAATTGATCGATCTTATAGTTATCAATATCCACCACTTCAAACTTATAACCGCCAAGTTTCACAAAATCTGTGCGTTTAGGAATTTTGCGTAAGCGGAACATCATAAAGCCAGCGATGGTTTCATAATTACTGGAATCTGGAAAGTTATCGATATCCAGAACTCGCATGACATCTTCAATTGGTGTGCCACCCTCAATCAGCCATGAATTTTCATCGCGAACAACGATTTGTTCTTCTTGTCCCTGACCGACTAAATCTCCCATTAATGTGGTCATAACGTCATTGAGAGTGATGACCCCCATCACCAAAGCATATTCATTGAGAATGATTGCGAAGTCTTCACCCGCGGCTTTAAAACTTTCCAATGTATCAGAAAGTGAGAGGGTATCCGGGATCATCAGGGCACTGCGGATTTGAACGCCCTCTTTCAGATTGAGGCTTTGGCCGCTCAGGACGCGATTGAGTAGATCCTTTGAATCTACATAACCAATGACATGATCAATGTCGCCATCACAAACAAGAAATTTTGAATGGGGATGAGTGGAGATCTTTTCTTTAATGCTGTTTTCATCTTCATTTTTATCAAAATACACCACACTTTCTCGGGAGGTCATGGCAGAAGGTACGGTGCGTGATTCCAGTTCAAAAACATTCTCAATCAGCTCATGCTCTTGTTTACGTAGTACACCTGCAACTGCACCTGCTTCAAAGACAGCATAAATATCATCGGAGGTGATGTCTTCATTACGCTCCATTGGGATCTTAAAGATTTTGAAGATACAGTCAGCGAGGCCATTGAACAACCAGACCAGCGGGCTAAGAATAGTCAGGCAGAAACGCATTGGGTTGACAATTTTCACGGCAATGGCTTCGGGCTGAGTCATACCAATGCGTTTAGGGGTTAAATCAGCAAGCAGGATAAAGATACTCGTAACGATGGTAAAAGAGCAGAGAAAACCTAGCTGGTCTGCCCATTCTGGGCGCATGAACTTTATAAACAGGGTCTTCAGAGCGGGAGAAAAAGCGGATTCCCCAACAACCCCCGCAAGGATTGCGACGGCATTCAGGCCAATTTGAACGACAGTAAAGAACATGCCGGGAGTTTCTTGTAGTTTAAGAACATGGGCAGCGTTGAGATTTCCCTCATCAGCCATGAGTTTTAATTTGATTCTTCTTGAAGCAGCCAGCGAAATTTCTGATAACGAAAAAAATGCACTAATAGCACAAAGCAAAACTATTACTAATAAACTGTTTAACATAAAGTGTCCGTATCTTGTCCCCAGCGACAGGGTAGGTGTTATTTGAATAGCACTGGAGGGAGATGAAAAAACCTATAAAGAAAAAATTACGGCGATATGCCGTAAAGTAAATAATAGCCTAATTCCATCAGGCTTTGGGTCTAGCCCAATAATTATAACATTGGGCTAACTAAATCGGCTAGTTTCTGTGCGTTGGAGGGAAGCAGATTCCAATACCACCTAATCCACAATATCCTTCGGGATTTTTGTAGAGATATTGCTGGTGATAATCTTCGGCAAAATAGAATGACCCGGTTTCACGGATTTCTGTCGTGATAGTACGTTGGTCGCCATTTTGAGCCATTATTTGCTGGAATTGGTCGCGGCTGGCAATCGCCTGCTCATGTTGTTGTGCTGAAACGGTGTAAAGGGCAGAACGGTACTGTGTGCCGATATCACCGTGCTGACGCATACCCTGGGAGGGATCGTGATTTTCCCAGAACAGCGTTAATAACTGTGCATAGGTTATTTGGGTTGGATCAAACACGATCCTGACCACTTCGGCATGCCCGGTTAAGCCTGTGCAAACTTCTTCATAAGTCGGATTTGGCGTTGTGCCGCCACTGTAACCTACAGAGGTGGTATAAATGCCTTCCTGTTGCCAGAAAAGGCGTTCAACGCCCCAGAAACATCCCATACCTACATAGGCTATTTCCATATTTTCTGGAATGTTGTCTATCGCATGCTGTGTGATGACATGGTAGGGTGATACAGTTAATGGGGTGGCCCTACCAGATATAGCATCTTGTGAAGAAACATGTTGGCTTTCATTGACTGAATTTGGCAAGATTCCTCCTATTATTCACGGGTTTTATGGTTATGTGTTGCTTGTATATCTTTAAAACTTTACCAGAATTAACTTATTACAGCATTTTTATATTGTTGGATCTTACCCTGTAGATAGATAAATATTAGGAGTTCGAGTGTCACGATACCCCCTCATATGCGCGCTTTTTGTATCTATCGTCACTCCATCGGCTTACAGTGCAAATTTACGATTAAAAGTAGAAGGACTTTCTGGCGAATTGGAAAAAAATGCCAGAGTGCAACTTTCAAATATCAGTACTGATGAAGTGTCTCCTGATGGTCGTTTTCGCGCACGTGTAGAAAAAGCGATACGACAGGGGCTTCGTCCACTGGGATATTATAATCCCACCATTGAATTTACCTATCAAGAGAATACTCCGCCAGCCCGCCCTGTTCTGACTGCAAAAGTCACCCTTGGTGAACCTGTGCGAGTGACTGAAGTGAATGTTGATTTAGAAGGTGGTGCAAAAACAGATAAAGATTATGCTGCCCTCATCAAAAAAAATATGCCTAAAAAAGGGACCATTCTTAATCACGGCGAATATGAAAGTTTTAAAGGTGCATTGACTAATCTTGCGGTCAGAAAAGGTTATTTTGATGCCGTGATGAAGAAGGGTGAATTAGGGGTATCAAAAGAGCTGTATGAATCGATTTGGGATTTCGATTTCGATAGCGGGCAACGTTACCACTTTGGCCCTGTAATATTCCATGGTTCGCAAATTCGTGAAACTTACCTGAATAACCTGATTCCTTTTAAAAAAGGTGAATATTACACATCGGAACAGCTGGCGGAATTCAACCGTCGTTTGGTGGATACGGGGTGGTTTAATTCTGCGGTTGTTGTACCTGATTTTAAAGTAGGGCGCGAGAGTCAGGATAAGATATTGCCACTGGATGCTTCGTTAGTCCCTCGTTCTGCCAATTATGTTGAATTGGGTGGGGGTTATGCCACTGATGTTGGCCCCCGTGTACAAACAAAATGGAAAAAACCCTGGCTTAATTCCCGTGGGCATAGTTTGAGCACCAGTCTTAACCTTTCTGCCCGGGAACAAATTATTGACGCATCTTACAAGATGCCGCTGAAAGCCAATCCACTCGAAGAATATTTTGAACTGCAAACGGGCTATAAACGTAAAGATATCAACGACACGACTGCGGACACAGCAACGTTGAACCTTGCCCGTAACTGGGATCGCTTCACTGGCTGGCAGTATGGTGCCAATATCCGTTGGAGTCTCAGCCACTTTACCCAGGCCAATGTGACTAATACCACCATGCTGCTTTATCCGGGGATAAATGTCAGCCGCCTTCGTCAGCGTGGTGGAACTATGCCTTTTTGGGGCGATAGTCAGCGTTATTCGATAGATATTTCTGATAAGACTTGGCGGTCTGATGTGGACTTCCTCGTGTTACAGGCACATCACGTTTGGATCAGATCTTATCGGGAAAATCATCGTTTTGTGGTACGGGCAGATCTGGGCTGGATAGAAACCAGTCAATTCGAAAAAGTGCCGCCGGATCTTCGCTTCTTTGCCGGTGGCGATCGCAGCATTCGTGGCTATAAATACCAGAAAATTTCACCGACAGACAAAAAGGGTAAATTAGTCGGGGCATCAAAACTGGCCGTTGGTTCGTTGGAGTATCAATACAATATTTATGGTAATTGGTGGAGTGCTTTGTTTGTAGATTCAGGTGAGGCCGTGGATGACATTAGAAGGAGTAATTTCAAAACAGGCGCGGGGATGGGTGTGCGCTGGGCCTCACCGGTCGGGCCGATAAAATTTGATTTGGCAACGCCAATCGGAGATCCAAATAATCACAATGTTGAATTTTATATCGGTCTAGGGGCTGAACTATGAAGTGGGTAAAAAGGGTCAGTATTATTTTCCTGCTGATTGTTGGCCTGTTATTGATGACGGTTGTAGGATTGGTCGGCACACAAACCGGCTTGCACTTTGTGATTAACAGTGCCGCACGTTGGGTGCCCGGATTGGATATTGCCAGTGTCAGCGGAGGCTGGCGCGACCTAACGCTACAGGGCGTGAAATATCAGATGCCGGGCGTTAATGTCAGTGCTGACAATCTGCATCTTTCGTTGCGGCTTTCCTGTTTGAGACACAGCCATGTATGTGTTAATGCCCTGACGACAGAAGGTGTCGTTGTTTCGGTCAATATGGCTGAGCTTCCGCCATCGGAGCCGTCTCCGGCATCGAAACCCTTGACTGAATTGATAACGCCTTATCCTATTTCACTGGATCTGCTTTCTTTGAAAAATATCCATGTCACAGTGGATGATATTGCTATTGCATTGGATGAATTTAAATCTGGCGCTCAGTGGCGGGAAAAACAGTTACGATTAAAGCCAACGGAAATCACTAACCTGTTGGTGGCATTGCCAAAATCGCCACCTGAACCCATTGATACAGTACAGAAAACAACGCCAAAGACTAAACAGCAGATAGAATCTGAGAAGCCCTTGAGTGAAACCTTGAAGGCGCTGTTTGCCAAACCGCTCTTAACGAAATTACCCAATATCCCGATTCCCCTTGATATCACTATAGACGGTATTCATGGCCGCCAGCTTCGTCTGACCGGAGATACCGGCATCACGATTAATGACCTGAGGCTACAGGCCAGCAATCAGGGACAGCAAATTGATGTAAAAACCTTGAAGGTGTTGGCGCCAGAAGGTTCACTTGCGATACAGGGCACGGCAAAACTTTCTGAGCAGTGGCCAATCAACCTGATGGTTAAAGGAAAATTAGATAATTTAAATCACCTGAATGAGTTGAAAGGGCAACAAATCGATCTGACGCTGAAGGGGGCTTTTTTACAGCAGCTTGATCTCGCGTTACAGCTTTCCGGGCCTGTTTCTGCCAATCTGGATGCGCAGGCTGAATTGGCAAAGGCAGGCTTGCCTTTACGCTTGACACTGGAAAGCAGCCAACTGAAATGGCCATTGAAAGAAAAGGCGGAATATCAGCTGGATGGCGTAAAACTGCGCTTTAATGGTCAAGCCAGCCGTTACGATCTTTCACTTCGTTCTGATATTAAGGGAAGTGATATTCCTCCGGCATTATTAATGCTGGATGCAAAAGGTAATGAAGAATCTCTCCGGTTAACACGTTTGCGTCTGGCTGCATTACAGGGCAAAGCTGACGTCACGGGAGTTGTTGATTGGAGTAAGGCGGTAAGTTGGAATGCCAAGCTGGTTCTGGATGGTATTAATACGGCCAAACAGTGGCCGGAATGGCCGGCCAGAATGGATGGTAAAATAGCGGTACGCGGCAGTTTGTATGGTGGAAGCTGGCAACTTCAGGTTCCGGAAATTGCCCTTCACGGTCATGTAAAGCAGAACGCCGTCAAAGTTTATGGTACAGCATCAGGTAATGCGGCAGGGCAGTGGGATATTCCTCAGTTTGATCTTGCGTTTGGGCGTAATAAATTAAATGCGCAGGGGCGGCTTACCGATGAGGTCTGGAAACTGGATGGCGATATTAACGCGCCGCAATTGGATGGGTTACTGCCGGGACTGGGTGGTTTTATCACTGGTAATGTCAAACTGCGCGGTAATATGAAAGCTCCTCAAATCATCGCGGATTTGAATGCGCGTGGGGTGCGGTGGCAGGATTCTCTGCGGGTGGACAGCGCCACGATTAAGGGGGATATACGCTCGGCGGAACAGATTCAAGGACAGTTATCGGTTGTTGTTCGCCATTTGAAACAGGCAGATTTAGCCATCAATAGCCTGATACTCAATGCCAAGGGCACAGAAAAGCAGCATGATTTACAAGTAAAAGTGGAGGGTTCTCCAGTATCAGGCGAGTTGGCACTTAATGGAAGTTTTGATCGCCAGCAGGAACGTTGGAAAGGCAATATCAATCATACCCATTTTGATACGGTTGTCGGTGAGTGGCGCTTAAGTAAAGCAATGACGGTTGATTACTTTAATCTACAACAGAAAGCTATTGTCGGAGCTCACTGTTGGCTCAACCCTAATGCTCAAGTGTGTTTTTCAAAACCGATTGAAGCCGGGAAAAATGGCCATGCACAAGTTGCACTTGAACGCTTTGACTTAGCGATGCTCCAGCCATTCCTTGATAAAAGCACTCAGCTTAAGGGAGTATTCAGTGGTGATGCTGATGTCAAATGGGTGGCAGATCAAGGGCTACCGCAAGCAAAAATCGCCTTGCAGGGGAATGGTGTTCAGGTTCGGCAGGTTGTAGAAGGTATTACGTTACCGATCGATTTTGAAACGCTGACATTGAATGCTGGCCTGAAAAACGGCAAGGCAAATTTAGACTGGTTAGTCAAACTGGTTGGCAATGGACAGTTGAACGGTGATGTTCAGGTATCTGATTTGGAAGGCCGTCGCAAATTATCGGGTAACGTAGATATTCAAGATCTCTCCTTAAAGCTGATTAAACCTATTCTGGGCAAAGATGAAAAAGCGGAAGGGGGGATGAATGCGAATTTGCGTCTTGGAGGGAATGCCAAGAATCCATTGTTATTCGGTCTGCTCAAAGCCGATAACCTGCAAATGAGTAGTCATTGGCTGCCATTCGATATCTCTCAGGGCCAGTTAGTCATTCATTTTGATGGTGTCCGCTCTGATTTGAATGGGATGATTAAAACGCCTAAGGGGCAACTAAACCTGAATGGTCATGCGGATTGGCACAGTTTAGACGCATGGTATGCCAGAATCGCAGCTAATGCCGAAAAATTACGTGTGGTTGTTCCTCCGATGGTTAAGGTCGATGTCAGCCCGAATCTGGTGCTGGAAGCGACACCAAATCTACTGAAACTTGATGGCAATGTTGATATTCCATGGGCGCGCATTACGGTTCAGGAACTACCGGAATCAGCGGTAGGTGTTTCTCCTGATGAAGTGATGCTGGATAAAAATCTCCAGCCGATAGGGAAGAAAAAATCGTCTATTCTGATTCAAAGTAACTTGAATGTTCATATTGGTAATGATGTGCGTTTGAGTGCATTTGGTCTGGAAGCACAGCTTAAGGGGGCTTTAAAAGTCCTTCAGGATAAACAGGGGCTGGGGCTGAATGGTCAGATTGATATTCCGGAAGGGCGCTTCCATGCTTATGGACAAGATTTGCAGGTACGCAGAGGAACGATTATGTTCTCTGGCCCGCCAGATCAGCCATTATTGAATATTGAAGCGATCCGTAACCCGGAATCGACGGCGAATGGCGTTATTGCCGGAGTGAGGGTGACCGGTCTGGCGGATAAGCCTAAAGTGGAAATTTTCTCTGATCCTGCAAAATCACAACAGGAAGCTTTATCCTTTCTTTTGCGTGGAGAAGGTTTGGAAAAAGGGGATTCTGACAACTCGCAGATGACGGCAATGCTGATTGGTTTGGGTGTTGCGCAGAGTGGTCAGTTAGTTGGCAAGATTGGTGAAACTTTTGGTGTCTCTGATTTGGCTTTGGATACTCAAGGTGTTGGCGATAAATCTCAGGTTGTCGTTAGTGGCAGGATTACCAAAGACTTACAAGTGAAGTATGGGGTGGGTATTTTTGACTCTTTGGCAACACTGACGTTGCGCTATCGTGTTATGCCAAGATTGTATCTGGACGCGGTATCTGGTATTGATCAAGCTTTAGATCTGCTCTATGAGTTTGAGTTTTAAAAATGCGAGTTATTGTTTATGGTAGCCTGAGGCGCAAACAAGGTAACCATCACTGGATGACAGATGCCCAACTGTTAGGAGAACACAAGTTAGAAGGTTATGAGATTTATGACCTTGGGCATTATCCCGCTGTTATCCGTGGTGAAGGAATAATCGAATGCGAAGTATACCGCATTACGCCATCTATACTGACAGAGCTGGATGAGTTGAAAAAGAACTCTCAGGAGTATCAAAGGGAACTGATTGAAACACCTTATGGTAGGGCATGGATTTATCTTTATAAATTGCCTGTAGAGGGATTGAGTCGGATAACAAGTGGTGACTGGTTGAAACGCTACGGAGAAGAATAAAGAACAGCGAACCACTGTTTATATCATTTTTTAATAAAAGTGAGCATCAAAAAAACCTCTGCGTCCATGAAGGGGCAGAGGTTTTTTTACAATCAAAACCCGCTGTTAACCGTTAAGATTATTTTTTGGCAGCGCGTTCGAAAGAAGACAGGATCTCAGCCTTAGCGGCTTCAACATTATCCCAGCCCTCAACTTTAACCCACTTGCCTTTTTCCAGATCTTTGTAATGTTCAAAGAAGTGAGTGATTTGCGCACGTAACAGTTCTGGCAGATCGTTCACATCTTTGATGTGATCGTATTCTTTGCTCAATTTGGTATGAGGAACAGCCACCAGTTTTGCATCTTCACCAGACTCATCGGTCATTTTCAGAACACCGACCGGGCGGCAGCGGATAACAGAACCCGGCTGCAATGGATATGGTGTTGGAACCAGTACATCAACAGGGTCACCGTCAAGGGACAAAGTATTGTTGATGTAGCCGTAATTGCATGGGTAGAACATAGCTGTTGACATGAAACGGTCTACAAACAGAGCGCCGGAGTCTTTGTCTACTTCATATTTAATAGGATCTGCATTAGCTGGGATCTCAATGATGACATAGATATCTTCTGGTAGCTCTTTACCCGCCGGTACGTTGTTCAGGCTCATAAAAGGTTTCCTTCAATGTTAAACCAAAATGGGGTGCGGGGTATTATAGCCAAAACAGGCCCGAATTCCTCGGGTTTTTCGGCTGGCGTGGTAGCTTAAGCGTCAGATTATGAGTTATTACATCCTGATAAAAAAGCACAGACCCCCTCGTTACTGAGTCTGTGCTTACTCTGTATTAATGGTGATTTAATTTAACATCACGCTTTAGTAAACAGAGCTTATTTGGCATATCAATGTCACCGGAGTCCCGAGTGGAAGTGCGTTACTGTCACCATCCAGGTAGACCCTGTTCTGATAGTTATAGCCATAATAAGCTCCGCCCACGGTATCCGAAAACGTACTATCAACCTTCCAGTATTTCTTAGGTAGTTGGTCAAACCCAAAGTCCGGGAAAGTCTCTTTGTCGTATTCCCGACTAAATGAGGTCTGCGTAGTTGTTTCGGGATTGGTTCCTATATCATACATGGTCGGTATTCTTTGCGTATCATTAGTGGCTTTGGGTGGTCCGAAAGCACAAGTATCATGAGCGCCATCACTCACACTCACAGTCGGATAATCAGGACTAACAAATAGGTATCTTTGTGGGTTGAATGTATAAGTATAAATAGACGTTATTTGAGTTTGGGGAGTGAATACCGTGAGTTTAACGGTTACTGGCCATACACCTTTGTCGGAAAAGTGCTCTTTCGCGAATGTGACAACCCCTGTGTCAGCCCCAGTACTGTTCTTTTCGATTTTCACCAAGTTATCATTGCTGCTCACCATGGTTATGTCAGTCAAAGGGTCATCAGGCAAAGCGTCTGTTCCATTTTTCGTCAGCTTAACTTCTACGTTGCCATGCACGTTGTAAGGCCTTTCCTGTTGAGGAAAGTATTTCGTTTTACTTGAACCTTTTTTACTCAGCAGAATGCCTACGGGTTCTTCAACAGCCTCGAAGTCCACAGGCGAGGATTGCCGGCTATTTGCTATATCGGTGGATGAATCTGGGTAGAGCCGGAAAAAAACGCCCTTAATGCCTACTTTACTGGTCATAGAGAGAGTCAAATAACCCTCATCATCCGTGACTGGCTTGTCAGGAACCTCGAAATGAACTTTGTCTGAAACGGGGCTAGGAGACCGTGCCAGATGCAGCGTCGATATTACTCCTTTCAGGCTCTGGTTTTTCAATGGCTTTTGCCCTGCTTCGTCGAGTATTCGCACCTTAAAGGCATAGCTATCTTGTCCATTACCTTTTAATGAGCTTCCTCCGGTAGATGATTGCGTGATGACATCAAATAAAAACTTCAGATTTTCCGGCACCACAAAATTGAATGGCTTAGAGAAGTTTTGATGCTTTTTATTAATCAACACCCCGGCTTTAACCTCTTTCACTGCCTGGGTACTGGTCACAATTGCCTTGATTTTACCGTCCTTATCCGTGGAATTTTCATAGCCGGGCGCGGGCTTAATCGTCAATCCCGGCAGGTTAGCAGGCTCGGTATTCCACTCTAAGTCCATCTCCATTTTTTTATTGATGGGGTTGCCATCGGTATCGAACACGGTCGCCGTCACCATGACGGGCTTTTGGTCCGTTGCCTCAAAAGGCGGTTTGTTGTCAAACACAAAGTCGTCGGCGTGAATGGCATCAGAAAGATTAGTAAAACCAAATGGTTTATCGCCTTTTATCTCCAATTTGGGTTGATTATCCATTTCCAGATAAACTTTTGTTTTCGGATCAATAGGCTGAGTACTGCTTAAGGTTGCAGCTAACTGGCCTGCATCATTGGTCATTCCTGAGGGATCCCAGTTTAATGTTGCATGTTGATCCGGCGGGTCGATGCTCCATTTTATGTTGGGTATGGCCTGGTTTTTAATCGGCGGGTTACTTTTATCGCCATAGGTGACCGTTGCT